>JAKCBU010000180.1 GCA_021839095.1 Pseudomonadota bacterium
TGCCACCACCGGCGAACTGGTCAATACTATCGGTCTCGCCATACAGATGCACGCCTCCGCACCCGATCTGGCCAGTATGCAATTTGGCAGCCAGCCCCGCCTGACGCCTTCCCTGCATCCCCTGGTAGCTGCTACGGGCGACGCCCTGCGCCGCCATTATGAACCCCTCCAGCCCTGCATTACAGGAGCCCCGCATGCCTAAAATTGCCCAAGCACCACTCGGCATGTCCGCCGAAAGCACACACCGCTGGACAGAAAACTATCGTCTCGCCACCCAGGACAGCGGGCGCCTGTTCCTGATGGCGGGCGATCAGAAAGTCGAACATCTCAACGACGATTTTATCGGCGGTCATGTAGCGACGGACGATTCCGACCCGGAACATCTTTTTCGCATCGCCAGCGAGGCGCCGGTGGGCTGCTTTGCCACGCAGATGGGCCTGATCGCCCGCTACGGCATGGATTACTCGGACACGCCCTACCTGCCCAAACTCAACAGCAAGACCCACCTGATCCCCACGGCGCAACGTGACCCGGTGAGTCTACAGTGGCAGAGCATGACACAGATCCGCGATTTCGTCCGTCATTCCGGTCTCAAGGTGATCGGTGTCGGCTACACCATCTACCCCGGCTCCGAATTCGAGCCGACCATGCTCAGCGAAGCGGCACGCCTCATTCGGGATGCCCCCGCCATGGGACTATTGGCCGTGATCTGGGCCTATCCACGCGGCCAGGCGGTAGGCACACGCGAGCAGGACGCCCACCTTATCGCCGGGGCAGCGGGTCTGGTGGCCTGCCTGGGTGCGGACTTCGTCAAGATCAACCCACCCCTCAACACGGCTGGCGCCATGGACGGCACGCTCCTGGGTGAAGCGGTAGCCGCCGCCGGACGCACTCAGGTGATCTGCGCGGGGGGCTCCGAAACCGGGGCGCCGGAATTTCTGCAACGCCTCCACGAACAGATTCACGTGGGCGGGACGCAGGGTTGCGCCACCGGCCGCAACGTCCATCAACGCAATCAGCCCGATGCCGTCAATTTCTGCAAAGCCATCCACGCCATTGTCGTCCACAATCAAAGCGTCGATGAGGCGCTCAAACTGTTGAGTCCCAACACATGATGCGGCTGCCCGCGCAACGCAGCAAAATCGTCTGTACCATCGGTCCGGCCTCTGACACTCCCAAAACTCTGGAACGGATGATCCGCGCCGGAATGAATGTGGCCCGCCTGAACTTGGCGCACGGCACCCCGGATGAACACCGCGCCCGTATAGGCCGTATCCGCGCCGCCGCAGAAAAGACGGGGCAACTGGTGGCCATTCTCGCCGATCTGCCCGGCCCCAAACTCCGTATCGGTGTGCTACCCGCCCCGGTCACCCTCAAACGCGGCAGCCGGGTACTCCTCGCCCCTGATGCACCCGGAACCCCAGAGCATATTCCCCTGGAGCTGCCCCGCCTTTCCCGTCCTCTGGTCAAGGGGGACACGGTGTTTCTTAATGATGGCTTTATTGAGTTGAATGTGGAACAGCATGATCGTTCCGGTATCCACTGCCGGGTGGTGGTCGGCGGCGTACTCCTCTCCCATAAGGGCGTCAATCTGCCCAGAGTCACGCTGGAGGGTGGCGCGCTGACCAGTACCGACCGCGAGCTCCTGGCCTTCGCCCTGGAGGCCGGTGTCGACGGGCTCAGTGTTTCTTTCGTGGAAACGCCGGAAGACCTGCACGCTGCCCGCCGGGAAGCGCAGGCCTTGGGTTATGACCCATTTCTGGTGGCCAAAATC
The DNA here is from genome assembly GCA_021839095.1 of Pseudomonadota bacterium. Next base: position 1,775 of record JAKCBU010000180.1, read on the forward strand.
GAAAGGGCACGGGCCTGGAGGCATATTGATGCCATCATCGCCGCCGCCGACGGCATCATGGTGGCGCGCGGTGACCTTGGCGTAGAGGTACCCATCGGGCAGATCGCGCTGATTCAAAAGCGCCTCATCCGCAAGGCCCGCGCCGCAGGCAAACCGGTCATCACCGCCACCCAGATGCTGGAATCCATGGTCCACAACCGTCGCCCCACCCGTGCGGAGGTGACGGACGTGGCCAACGCCGTCCTCGACGGTACCGACTGTGTCATGCTCTCCGAAGAATCGGCCATGGGCGATTATCCCGTCGATGCGGTGAAAATGCTGGCGGAAATCGCCCGCATCACCGAAAAATCCCGATCCGAACTGAGCCCACTCGATGCAGAAACCCTGCACGACGCGCCCAGTGTGGAATCGGTCATCGCCTGGGATGTGCGCACCGCCGCCGAGCATCTGAATCCCCTGTTTATCGTCACCCCCACCGAAACCGGCACCACTGCGGCCCGCATCGCGCGCTTCCGGCTGGCCCCGTGGATACTGGCCATCAGCCCGCATGACCGCACTTGCCAGCACCTGTGTTTTCATTACGGCGTGCATGCGGTAGCCATGCCCAGCCCCGATCTGGGCTGGGAGCAGGCCGTCCGCCGCTGGCTGGTGACCCACGGCATCGAGAAGGGCCTCATTCTCCTTACCCAGGGCCCAAGCCGGGGCCACCCCGGTGGTACCAACCGACTGGAAATCATCCGCCTGGAACAACCCGCCATCCATTGACAGGAGTATTTATGGACAGCCGTATCGAAGACATCATCGCCCGCGAAATTCTGGACTCACGGGGTAATCCCACGGTGGAAGTGGAAGTATTTCTGGCCGACGGCAGCCGCGCCCGGGCGGCAGTACCTTCCGGCGCCTCCACCGGCAGCAGGGAAGCAGCAGAGTTGCGCGACGGCGATCCTCACCGCTATGGCGGCAAGGGGGTGCAAAAAGTGGTGAAAAATATTGAAGAAATCATCGCTCCCGACCTGCAGGATCTGGATGTCCGGGAACAGAAGGCCATCGACGACACCCTCATCGGCCTGGACGGCACCGACAACAAAAGTCGGCTCGGCGCCAATGCCCTGCTCGGCGTCTCCATGGCCTGCGCCCGCGCTGCGGCCAACTACAGCGATCTGCCCCTCTACGCCTATCTGGGCGGCCCAGGCGCCACCCGCCTGCCGGTCCCCTGTTTCAACGTACTCAATGGCGGCGTTCACGCCCACTGGCAAGGCGCCGACTTCCAGGAGTGCATGCTGGTGCCCTATGGCGCGAACACGTTCCGTGAAGCCCTGCGTTGGGGGGCGGAAATCTATCACGCCCTGCAAGCCATCCTGCTGGAGAAACATCTCTCCGTCGGCGTCGGTGATGAAGGCGGTTTTGCGCCGATGGTGTCCTCCAACCATGAATCCTATGATCTGTTGCTGGACGCCATCCGTAAGGCTGGGTTGGAACCGGGCCGGGACGCCGGCATCGCCATCGACCCCGCATCCTCGGAGTTTTTCAAGGACGGCGTCTATCAGCTACGTACCGAGAAGCGGGCCATCAGCAGTGTGGAGATGGTGGCCTACTACGAAGAAATCGTCCGCAATTATCCGGTGGTTCTGCTAGAAGACGGCCTCGCGGAGAACGACTGGGAGAGCTGGAAGTTGCTGAATGAGAAGCTCGGTGGCGTCATCGAACTGGTTGGTGACGACATCTTCTGTACCAACTCCAAAATCATCGCCCGCGCCATGGAAGACAACATTGCCAACGCCACCCTCATCAAACTCAACCAGATCGGTACGGTGACCGAGACCATCACCGCCACACGGCTGGCGCAATATCACGGCTGGGGTGCCTTTGTCTCCCACCGATCCGGTGAGACCACCGACGATTTCATCGCCGACCTCACCGTTGCCCTGGATACAGGGCACCTGAAGTCGGGAGCTCCGGCGCGTGGTGAACGGGTGGCCAAGTACAACCAGTTGCTGCGGATCGAGGAAGAACTGGGTACCGCCGCCAGTTTTGCTGGTAAACACGCGCTACTATGACTTTCCTTTGAAAAGTCATAGTATATACCTTGGTACTGGTGACGGGCGTGCATTCGTGGGGCGAGGAAGTTAGCTGGAGCGTTCCAAACATATTCTTGGGAAGAGGGGCCGCGCTCGAAAAGTTTCCCCTGAAAACAGGGGCGAGGTTTCACGGACGGTTCTTGCCTGTTATAGGGTGTGCGCTTGGGATATATTATTTCTTATGTTAAGATCCTTTAGTAAGGATAT
>JAKCBU010000181.1 GCA_021839095.1 Pseudomonadota bacterium
GAGATTTTCTTGTCGTGCAGGAGGATGTAAGGATTCTCCAGTTCGGCCACCATCTTGTCCTGGTTGTTGACGAAGTAGGGGGACAGATAGCCACGGTCGAACTGCATGCCTTCGACGACGTCCAGCTCGTTGGCGAGACCGGAACCCTCTTCGACGGTAATGACGCCTTCATTGCCGACCTTCTCCATGGCTTCGGCAATGATCTTGCCGATGGAGTCATCGGAGTTGGCGGAAATGGTGCCTACCTGGGCCACTTCTTTCTGCGTCTTACAGGGCTTGGACTGTTTCTTCAATTCTTCGACGATGACGGCGACGGATTTATCGATACCGCGCTTCAGATCCATGGGGTTCATACCGGCGATGACCGACTTGAGGCCTTCGCGGATGATGGCCTGAGCCAGCACGGTGGCGGTGGTGGTGCCGTCACCGGCTTCGTCGGAAGCCTGGGAGGCGACTTCTTTCACCATCTGCGCGCCCATGTTCTCGAACTTGTCGATCAGTTCGATTTCCTTGGCGACGGAAACACCATCCTTGGTGATGGTGGGGGCGCCGAAAGACTTGTCGAGCACCACATTGCGGCCCTTGGGACCGAGGGTGACCTTTACAGCATCGGCGAGTATGTTGACGCCGCGCAGCATTTTTTCACGGGCGTGTTCAGCAAAGGCTACTTGTTTAGCTGGCATGGATGCACCTCATCGTTAATGAATTGGGAAATATTTAGATTTAGGGGTTCAGCATCGACTCACTTGTCGACAACGGCCATCACGTCATCTTCACGCATGACGAGCAGTTCCTCGCCTTCCACCTTGATCTCGGTGCCGGCGTATTTGGCGAAGAGGACACGATCACCGGCCTTGAGATCCAAGGGGCGAACCTTGCCGTCTTCCAGAATTTTGCCATGGCCCACGGCAACGACCTCACCCTGCACGGGTTTTTCTTTGGCGGTGTCGGGGATGATGATCCCGCCCGCGGTCTTCTGCTCTTCTTCCAGGCGACGGATGACAACACGATCATGCAAAGGACGCAGTTTCATTGAGCATTTCCTCGTTTTAACAGGTTAGTGGATGGACCCATCCTGGGTGCTGTTAGCAGTCGCACCCATCGAGTGCTAATGATAGGCGCTGAGAAAGCGATGTCAAGGGGGAATCTCGATGGGCGCCGGGGTCAGGAAATGTGGGTCCAGAGGGCATGCAGGCTGCGCAGGAGGACGGTGTCGGCCCCCTGCAGGCGGTGGTTGATACCCGGCAGCGGACGAATGGCCAGTTGTGGCGCATGGGCGCGGGCGGCAAACTGGTAGCTCGAGGACAGGGGCACCGCCTCGTCCGCGCTGCCGTGCAGAATTTCCACGGGGCCATGCAGGCACGGCGGGAAGCGCAGCAAGTCATGGTTCCAGCTATCCGTTACCAGATCGAACCGCATCCTCAGCGTACCGAGTCCGTAGGTGTCTTCCCAGCAGCGCAGATTGTTGTCCCGCCAGGCGCGTTGTTCGTCGACGGGCAGGCGCTGGAAGATTTCCTGGATGAAGTTGTAGGCGGGAGCGATCAGCAGCAGCGCGCGGATGCGTTCTGGCCAGCGGGCGGCGGCGATGGTCCCCAGCCAGCCGCCCATGCTGGAGCCCACCAGTAACACCGGACGCTCTCCCAGCATCTGCAGGATCAATTGCAGATCCGCCAGATAGCGCGATAGCGTCAGGGCTTCGAAGAGGCCGTCCGAACGCCCCACGCCACGCGGATCGAAACGCACCCAGGACCAGCCCTGGGTCTGGGCGTAACGGGCGAGATGTTGCGATTTGGAGCCTTCCATGTGGGCGGCAAAACCGGGCAAGAAGAGACCCACGGGATCGGTATGGGTTTCATGCATGAGTCCGGCGATGCGTTCGCCGCCGGGGTGGACCAGGGTAAAGGGTCTTTCCGCGGAGGGGGACACTGGCTGCTCCATCAAAGGGGAAAAAACCGGGGCTGCGATCGCCTACGGCTGTAAGGGATACTAGTCAAAAGGCGGGGATGTTGACAAGCAGCCTTCCGGGCGGTTGGAAAAAAGATGGGCGGAGCCTTCAAGGACCGCCCAAAACCACCAAAGGAGGAAGAAACATGCGCTCGCAACCATCACAGCTGCTTGCAAGGGATTAGAGAGTGGGCGCGGTGGAAAGTTCCACGCGACTGTGATTTCTTTTTGCGACCGCGTATTCTCAGCGCTGTGGCGCGGTTCTTGCTCTCCTCATGGAACGAACGAACCGCGGAGAGGGTCTCCATGGTGATGCGGAATGGTGAGGAGCGATGCGGGTTATGAGAGACGGGGCAGGGCGTAGGACCATTTGGGCCAGAAATGCGCTGACGTGGAGTGCCGTTTGTGGTTTTCTGCTGTGGTTCTGGCTACCCTGGGCGTCCGCCAATTCGTTTCTGACGCCCGATCAGGCCTTTCACTTTGAAGCGAGCGTGCCCCGCCACGACCAACTGCAACTGCGCTGGGATGTGGCACCGGGATACCACCTGTATCGGGATCGGATTAAATTCTCCGTGTCTCCCGCAAGCGTCGTTCTTGGTCACTATACCCTGCCTGAAGGGGTGATGCTGGACGATCCCGCTTTCGGTAAGGTGCGGGTGCTGGAGGGGAAAAATGTCCTCACGGTGCCATTTACAGTCCATGGGCCAGCCCCGGCCTTTCTGGTGTTGAAGAGTACTTATCAGGGTTGTGCGAATGCGGGAGTCTGTTATCCGGAACAGGTCAAAACGGTCAGGCTGGCGTTAGATCCGCAGACCGCGGCGCCTTCCGTTCCGCCCGCCGCGCCGCCTCCCGGCGGCGGCGCGCCCTCGGGCACCGCCAGTCCGACCAGCAACGCGGGGGTCTTGGCGGGCGCGTTGCAGGATCGTTTCTGGCTGACTTTGGGGCTGTTTTTTCTTTCCGGGTTAGGGCTGGCGTTCACTCCGTGTGTCTTCCCCATGATCCCCATTCTGTCGGCCTTGATCGTCGGTCAGGCGGCGGGGCATGGTCACCGGCGCTCGCGGGCCTTTGGACTCTCAAGCGCCTATGTTCTGGGCATGTCGCTGACCTACACTATCGCCGGGGTGCTCGCGGCGGTGACGGGTGCCTATATGCAGGCGGCCTTTCAGAACCCCTGGGTGTTGGGCGCTTTTGCGCTGCTCTTCGTGCTGCTGGCCTTGTCCATGTTCGATTTTTATGCGCTGCAAATGCCGAGCGCCATCCAAAGCCGTCTGGCCGGCGTGGGGCGAGGCGGGCATCTGTTCAGCAGCTTCATTATGGGCGCGCTCTCGGCGTTGATTGTCGGGCCTTGTGTGGCCGCTCCCTTGGCGGGGGGACTGCTTTTTATTTCGCAGACGGGGGATGTCTTCCTGGGCGGTCTGTCGCTGTTTGTCCTGAGCCTGGGGATGGGATTGCCTCTGCTGATCATTGGCACCGTGGGCGGGCATCTGCTGCCGCGGGCGGGTGCGTGGATGGACGCGGTCAAGACGGTCTTTGGCGTGTTGATGCTGGGGGTGGCCATCTGGCTGCTGTCGCGTGTTCTGCCCGGACCGGTCACGCTTGCCTTGTGGGCCGCGTTGGCGGTGATCAGCGCCCTTTATCTCGGCGCACTGGATGCGATCTCCGCGGAGACTTCGGGTTGGCGCCGTTTCTGGAAAGGGTTCGGTGTGCTGGTGCTGGCCTATGGGTTGGCCATGGGCGTGGGGGCGCTGGGCGGTGCCGCTGATCCGCTGAAACCCTTGGCACCCTTCACCGCGTCCAGGACGGTGGGCGTGCAGACCCCCGATGCGGCCTTGCGTTTTTCCGTGGTGAAAACCCCGGAGGCGTTGCAGGCCGCGCTGGAACAGGCCAAAGGCCAGCCGGTATTGGTGGATTATTGGGCCAGTTGGTGTGTGGAGTGTGTGCGCATGGATAAGGTCACCTTCGCCAACCCGCGGGTCGAAGCCGCTTTACAGGGATGGAGGCTGATCCGCGTGGACGTGACGCAGAATGATGCCGTCAGCCGTGCCTTGTTGAAGCGTTACCATCTGGTCGGACCCCCCGCCTTCGTGGCCGTGAACGCCGGTGGC
>JAKCBU010000182.1 GCA_021839095.1 Pseudomonadota bacterium
CCCTTGGGCCAATGTGATCGCCAGTCCGCACATGGGCACCGTCATCAGCGAGAGCGGCGGCGCCTATACCTGGGTCGAAAACGCCCATGAGTTCCGCCTGACCACCTGGCACAACGATCCTCTGAGTGATAGCAGTGGTGAAGCCTTCTACATCCGCGACGAAGACACCGGTGCATTTTGGTCTCCTGCCCCGCTGCCGGCCCGCGGACAGTCTGGATATGTCTGTCGCCACGGCTTTGGATATAGCGTTTTTGAACACTACGAAAGCGGGATCTCCTCAGAGATGACTACCTACGTCGCTATGGACGCGCCCGTCAAGTTTGTGGTGATCAAGCTGCACAATTATTCAAAACGCGCGCGGCGGCTCTCGCTGACCGGATACTGGGAACTGGTGCTCGGCGAGTGGCGTCATGCCAATATGATGCATATCGTCACCGAAACGGATCTGCATAACGGCGCGCTGTATGCGCACAATGACTACGGTCAGGCGTGCGGGCACCGGATCGTGTTTGCCCAGACCAGCGAACGGGAGCGTACGCTCACGGGCAATCGCACGGAGTTTATCGGCCGCAACGGCACGCTCGCCGATCCTGCGGCGCTGCACCGCAACCGTTTATCCGGCAAGACCGGAGCCTGCCTGGATCCCTGTGCCGCCATGCAAACGCAGGTCGAACTGGACGAAGGTATGGAGCGCGAGATCGTGTTTGTTTTTGGTACCGCGATCAGCACGGACGAAGCACAGCAAACTATGGACCGCTTTGCCGGCAGAGAGGGTGCCCGGCAGGCCTTGGCCGATGTGCGGGAGTACTGGAACCGCACCCTGGGCACCCTATATGTGGAAACACCGGACCTCGCGCTGAATGTTTTGGCGAACGGCTGGCTGGTCTACCAGACCATCTCCAGCAGACTCTGGGGCCGCAGCGGCACCTATCAGTCGGGCGGGGCCTACGGTTTCCGCGATCAATTACAAGACACCATGGCCCTGATCCACACTACGCCGTGGCTGGCCCGCGAGCATCTGATCCGTTGCGCAGGGCGCCAATTCCGTCAGGGCGATGTCCAGCACTGGTGGCACCCGCCCTACGGCCAGGGCGTCCGTACGCATTTCTCGGACGACTATCTCTGGTTACCTTATGCCACCTGTCGTTTTGTGATGGCGACCGGGGACAGCGGTGTACTCGACGAGACCATTCACTTTCTTGAAGGCCGCGAGCTGAACCGGGAGGAGGAGTCCTATTACGACCAGCCGCAGCAATCTGCCGAATCCGCCACCCTCTATGATCATTGCGTGCGGGCGCTTAAAAACGGATTGCGATTTGGTGCGCATGGATTGCCGCTGATGGGCTGTGGCGACTGGAATGATGGGATGAATCTGGTGGGCCGTGAGGGCCGGGGCGAAAGCGTATGGCTCGCATGGTTCCTGATTCAGAACCTGCAACAGTTTGCGGAACTCGCGCGTAATCGGGGTGATACCGCCGTCGTTGATCTTTGTACGGAACAAGCAGCCCGCTTACAGAACAGCGTAGAAAAAAATGCCTGGGACGGCGACTGGTATCGGCGGGCCTATTTTGATGACGGTACCCCCCTGGGCTCTGCCACGAATGACGAATGCCAGATAGATTCCATCAGTCAGAGCTGGGCCGTTCTTTCCGGGGCGGGCGACCCCTTGCGGGCGCGACAGGCCATGGCTGCTGTCGATGAGCACTTGGTCCGTCGCGATGCACGACTGATCCAACTACTGGCCCCGCCCTTCGACCACTCAGCACTTGAACCCGGCTATATCAAAGGCTATGTGCCCGGAGTGCGCGAGAACGGTGGGCAATATACCCATGCCGCTATCTGGGCCACCATGGCTTATGCCCAAATGGCCGACAAAGCGCGTGCCTGGGAATTGTTCAACATGCTCAATCCCGTCCATCATGGAAGCAGTCCAGAAGTGATTGCCCGCTATAAGGTAGAGCCCTACGTGATGTGCGCTGATATCTATGGCGCAGCACCGCATATCGGTCGCGGCGGCTGGACCTGGTACACCGGGGCGGCGGGCTGGATGTACCGATTAACGATCGAAACCTTGTTGGGCTTGTCCCTCGAAGTCGATCACCTGCGCATCACGCCCTGCGTCCCCGCGGACTGGAAGTTCTATAAGGTTCACTACCGCTACCGCGACACCCTGTACCATATCACCGTCCATTGCGATGGCGTCCCGTCAGCGCGGGGGGCGCACCTCACCGTGGACGGTGCTGAATTACCGCAAAACCGGATTCCGCTCGTGGATGATCGCCGCGAGCACAATGTCGATGTCTACCTGGATTAAATGCAGATCAGGTACAGCCCTGGACCCCACAGCGAGTCGCTCAAATCACCCGCGAGTAACGCACCGGCTTCTGCGCGAGATAGGCGTCGAAGGCCATGCAGATGTGGCGGATCAGCAGCCGTCCCTGCGGAGTGACCGTCAGGGCATGGTCGTCCAGGTGCAGGAGTCCATCCTTCGCCATGGCCTCCAGGGCGGGCAGACTGGCCGCGAAATGCTGGCGGAAATCCAGATCAAACTGCCGGTTCAGCGCAGCAAAATCCAGCCGGAAGTCGCAGATCAGGCGGGTGATGATGTGGCGACGCAGCAGGTCCTCACCGCTCAGACGCAGGCCGCGCTCCACCGGTAAGTGACCGCTGTCCAGGGTGGCACCCCAGGTGTCCAGATCCTTGATATTCTGACTGTAAGTCGGGCCGACCATGGCGATGGCGCTCATCCCGAAGGCCAGCAGATCCGTTCCGGCATGGGTGGAGTAGCCCTGAAAATTGCGATACAGACTGCCTTCCCGCTGCGCGATGGCCAACTCGTCATCGGGCAGGGCGAAGTGATCCATGCCGATGTAGAGATAACCGGCCTGCTGCAGGGTGGCGATGCTTTCGGCGAGGATGCGCAGCTTGGTATCCGGGCTGGGGATGTCCGCGTCGGGAATCCGCTTCTGGGGGGGGAACCGCTCTGGCAGATGGGCATAATTAAAGACGGACAGGCGGTCCGGGCGCAGAGCGAGAACCGCCTCCAGCGTCCGGGCAAAGCTTTCCGGGGTCTGCAGGGGCAGTCCGTAGATCAGGTCGAGGCTGACGGAGCGAAAGCCAAGCTGGCGCGCCGCGTCGATGACACCCGCAGTGAGTGCGAAACTCTGTTCGCGATGCACGGCTTTCTGCACCGCCGCGTCCAGATCCTGCACCCCGATGCTGATGCGGTTGAAGCCGAAGTCGCGGAGGAGGCGGAGCGTGCCGGGCTCCAGCGCGCGCGGGTCGATTTCGATGCCATATTCGCCCTGATCCTCCGGGAGCAGATGAAAGTGTTTACCGATGCTGTCCAACAGGAAGGCCATGTCGTCGCGACGCAGAAAGGTGGGCGTGCCGCCGCCGAAATGCAATTGGTCCACGGGACGGCTGCCGTCGATGTGGGCGCGCGTCAGGGCCATCTCCTGATCCAAATGGGCGACATAAGGCGTCCCCCATTCGTGGTGGCGGGTGACCACCTTGGTGCAGGCGCAATAAAAACACAGATGCTCGCAGAAGGGGAGGTGAAAGTAGAGGGAGAGTGGCCGCCTGCTGGCGTTGGAATCGTCGAGTGCGTCTTGCAGCGCCTTTTCATCGAAATCTCCGCCGAAATAGGGGGCGGTGGGGTAGGAGGTGTAGCGCGGCCCCGGCTGGTCGTAACGACGGATGAGTTCCCGGTCAAAAATCAGGCGTTGCGTGGGTGTTGTGGTCATCGGTTCTTTGCTCCGTCTCAAGACGCTGCCATATGACGATCATACGCCCGGAATATCCTTTACCCCAAGCAGGTTGGCCGCGACGCTGGCGCGGATTTCGGCGAGAAAGGCCTGCATGTGCGGTTGCTCCGCCTGCTCGGCCGTGGTCGCGGCCTGCAGGGTTTGCCAGAGACCCTGCGCGCCCAGGGGAATGGCGCGCACGTAGTTTTTCTCCCCGTAGCTCCCCACCGCCCAGGCGGGTAGCGCGGCGATGCCCTGCCCGGAGGCCACCAACTGGAGGATGATGACCGTC
>JAKCBU010000183.1 GCA_021839095.1 Pseudomonadota bacterium
GCTGCAGCGAACCCTTGAAGCCCACCCGGTTGGGGCCCAGACGCACCTGTATGTAGCCAATCACCTTGCGTTCGGCCAGCGTCAGATAAGCCACGCCCAAAAGTAGCGGCACCACGACGATGATGATCTTGATCAGTGACCACAGGACCGCCCACCATGCCGTATTCTGAAAATCATGCATGACTCCGCCCCCTAAGCACGCGCCGCAGCCACAACAGGCCGTGTCGCCATGCGCACCGAGCAGGCCGCGTAAGCGGCGCCCAGCGCCGCGGTTTCGCTATATCCCAGGGGGACCCAGATGGCACCCATCGGAATCCGCGCATCCAGTATCAGAGGCAGGGTGACCTTCCCGCTGTGACTGCTGACTTCGACGACATCCCCACGCAGATCCAGGGCCTTGAACTGATCCGGATGCATTCTGGCCATTGCCGGCTGGGCAAGGGGCACCGCACGCCGCACCAGGGGATCCCCGCGATAGATGGGCCAATCGCCCAAACGGTACAACGCATCGGCAAGTTTGGGTGCAGGAACCGGTTCTAGAGCGGGGAAGGCATGGAAAGGCGGCACATCCTGCGCATACTCGCCGATATCGCGCTGCCAGGCAGCAGTCACCTCGCTGAGTGCATTGAAGTGAAATCCCGGCAGTTTGAGCCCGTCACCAAGCACACGCAGTATCTTCCAGGCGGGGCGCACTTCACCCGGTGTTCTTATGGCCGCGCGGAAGCTTTGCAGACGGCCCTCATTATTGATGAAAGATCCGGCACCCTCGGCAAAAGCCGCCATCGGCAAAATCACATCGGCATACTGCTTGGCCTCGCCGGCGAACTGCGCGATGCTCAACACGAACTGCGCCTTTTGCAGAGCCGCCAGCGCCGCGGCACCGCGCATCGCGTCCACACTCGGCTCGATACCGAGGAGCACGAAGCCCCGCAAATCGGCGTCCCAAAGCGAGTCGGCAGGCAATCCCGCCGTATGCGCCGCATGCCCGCCTGGCAGGCGATGGGGTACACAGCCACTCAGCCAAGCCCCGGCGCTATTGGCCTCGTCCGCCAGCCAGCCGACCCGTCCCCCCGCCAGTTCAGCCAGTGTCTCGATCTGCGCGATCATCACCGCCGCCTGCGGATGGTGCAGCAGGGCGCTACCAATGAGAATCAACGGATTATCCGCCGCCAGCAAGGTGCTGGCCACATCCGCCAAATCGGGCGCAGCGGTCCTCTTCCCCGAGGCGCCGGACAGTTGGTCGCAAAGCGCCGCGTATAACGTCGCGTCAGTGCCCACGTCGGCCACCAGTTGGGTCACGGGATAGTTGAAGTCCTGACGCAAGCTATCGACGGCAATCACTTTGCCGCCCTGCAACACGGACTTGCGCAGACGATGATTGGTCAACGGCTGCTGATGCCGTGGAAAGGCGTGGCAAAGCAACACGACGGGCTCACGCTCCAGCTCTTCCAGCGCCATGTTCAGGGCCGGATAGATCGGCATCGCCACATCCGCACGAAAATCCCGCTGGCGCAAGCGATGATCCACATGCGGACTCCCCAGACCGCGCAACAACGCCTGGAAAAGGAACAGTTCTTCGTTGCTGGACTGGGCCGAAATGAATCCGGCCAGCCGTTCCGCGCCATGCCGGGTGACCACCTGCTCCAGTCCCGACAAGGCGGCGTCCACCGCCTCCACCCAGGAAACCTCGCGCCACACCCCGTCGACACGCAGCAGGGGCTGCGTCACGCGATCTTCGGCCTGCAGGCCGGTATAGGCATAACGCCCCTTGTCGCAAATCCAATCCTCGTTCACCGCCTGATTGGCACGCGGCAGCACCCGCAGTACCTCACGACCCAGGCTCTGCACGTCGGTATTACAGCCCGTCGAGCAATGCGGACAGAGTCCTGGCGTATGCTTCAACTCCCAGGAGCGCGCCTTGTAACGGAAGGGTTTGCTGGTCAATGCCCCCACCGGACAGAGGTCGATCATGTTGCCGGATAACTCTGACCGCACCGCCTTGGCGACATAAGTACCGATGCTCATGTGCTCACCGCGCCCAGTCGCTCCCAACTCCATGATCCCACCGATTTCCTGGCCGAAACGCACACAGCGGGTACATTGGATGCAACGGGTCATTTCCGTGGTGATGAGGGGACCGATGTCCTTGTCCTCCACGACCCGCTTCTCTTCCGTATAGTGGCTGTGCGGATTGGCGAAACCCATGGTGATGTCCTGCAAGGGACATTCGCCGCCCTGGTCACAAATCGGGCAATCCAGCGGGTGGTTGATGAGCAGGAACTCCAGCACACCCTGCTGCGCCGTTTTCGCCTTGCGGGAGGAGGTCGCGATCTTCATGCCGTCGGCAACCGGCGTCGCGCAGGCAGGCAACGGCTTGGGGGCTTTTTCCACGTCCACCAGACACATGCGGCAATTGGCCGCGACCGACAACTTCGGGTGATAGCAGAAAAACGGAATATAAATCCCCAAGGCTCCGGCGGCCTCCATAATGGTCGTCCCCGGTGCCACCTCAATGGTTCGTCCGTCGATTTCGATGTGCGGCATCAGACAGCTCCCATGCGGATCAGACAGCGCTTGTGCTGGATATGATACTCATATTCTTCACGGAAGAGGCGGATGGAACTCACCACTGGAGCCACGCCGCCATCAGCCAGGGCACAGATGGTCCGACCCTCGATGCGCGAGCCCACATCCAGCAGCAGCTGCAAGTCTTCTTCGCGACCCTGACCATTTTCGAGGCGATGCATCACGCGCCACAGCCAGCCCATACCTTCCCGGCAAGGTGTGCACTGGCCGCAGGATTCATGCATGTAGAAGCGGGCGATGCGCTCCACTGTCTTGACGATGCAGACGCTGTCATCCATGACGATCACCGAACCCGCGCCCAGCGCCGAACCCGCCTTGGAGATGGCATCATAATCCATGGTCACCTCCATCATGGTCGCGCCCGCCACCATGGCGGTACTGGTCCCACCGGGAATGACCGCCTTCAACCGGCGGCCTGGCCGCAGTCCCCCCGCCATCTCCAGCAAATCCTTGAAGGGCAGACCCATGGGTACCTCATAATTGCCCGGTTTCTGCACCTGACCGGTCACCGAGAAGATCTTGGTCCCACCATTATTGGGCTTACCCAGATTCAGGAACCACTCGCCACCCTTGGCGATGATGTCCGGGACCGAGGCGAAGGTTTCCACATTATTGATGGTGGTGGGCCGCCCGTATAGACCGTAGCTGGCCGGAAAAGGCGGCTTGAAACGCGGCTGTCCTTTCTTCCCCTCCAGAGCCTCCATCAACGCCGTTTCTTCGCCACAAATGTAGGCACCCGCCCCCCGATATACGTGCAGATCGAAGGAAAAACCGGTGCCCAAAATGTTCTCTCCGAGATAGCCTTTCGCGTAAGCCTCTTCCAGCGCCGCCTCTACGATGCGGATCGGTTCGACAAATTCGCCCCGGATAAAAATGTATCCGGTACTGGCTCCCATGGCATAAGCGCCGACAATCATCCCCTCGATCAGGCGATGGGGTTCATAGCGCATGATGTCCCGATCTTTGCAGGTACCCGGTTCACCTTCGTCGGCATTGCAGAGCAGATACTTGGTCCCCGTCACGCCCTTGGGCATGAAGCTCCACTTGAGACCAGTGGGAAAGCCCGCGCCACCGCGACCGCGCAGGGCGGATTTTTTCATTTCACCGATGATCTGATCCGGTGCCATCGGGTCCAGCAGCACCTTGCGCAACGCGGTATAGCCCCCCGTCCCGGTATACACGGAAAGACGGTGGGAATCCGGTAGACCACGATTTCGCAGAGTAACGCCATTAACGAACATCGTCGGAACCTCCACGCAATTGGGCGAGCAACGCATCCAGGCTTTCCGGAGTCAGATTCTCGTAATAACGATCACCGACCTGCATCATCGGGGCATCTTTACACGCGCCCAGACATTCCACTTCCTGCAAGGTAAAAACGCCGTCCGCCGTCGTCTCACCAATACCCACACCGAGCCGATCGCTCAAATGTGCAAGCACCGCGTAGATCG
>JAKCBU010000184.1 GCA_021839095.1 Pseudomonadota bacterium
GGGGACCATCACCGCCGCCTGTTTTCTCGCGCGCTTCACCGAAAACTATCGCTGGGCGCATCTCGACATTGCAGGGGTGGCGTGGAAGAGCGGCGAACACAAAGGTGCGACGGGCCGCCCGGTACCGTTGCTGGTGGAGTATCTGCTGCGGCGGGCCCGGCAGGTGGCCTGAGAGGACCGCCGCTTGCCTGTCGCCTCGTTTTATACCCTGCCGCCGACGCTGCTTACCGCTCACGAACAGCGGCGCGGCATGTGCCGGGTGATTGCCAAGGTGTGGCAGGTCATGGGAGAAGCAGATATCCTGTGTCCGGATACGGAGACCGGACAGGCCCTGGATGACCTGCTCTGGACCTTCCAGGCGGGAGCTTTCGTGCCCCATGTCCGGGGTGCAGGAGAACCGGTACGCATCCACGAGAACGGTGCATGGCCCTTGCAGGGCAAGGCGCTGGTGCTCTGCGGGCTGGTCGAATTGCCAGCGCCCCTCCCTCCCTGCGAGCGGCTCGTCGACTTCATTCCGGTCGCAGAGCAACTACGCGGCTTCGCCAGAGAACGATACAGACAATTAAAGAACGCGGGATTCACCATGCAGGTGCATCCCCTGGAAGCCTGACCGGAGACACGCCCATGGCAAGCATGACCACACGTAAGGAACCCGTCCTTGAAGAGCAGATGGACGTCGATGACGACGCCCCGCTGTTGCTCACCAACCTTGTACGTCCGGGGCTGCCGCCCCAGCTTTGGCGGCATGCGGACGACGAAGCGCCGGAAGCCATAAACCGTCCGGCGGCAGAGGCGGCGCCGGACCAACTCCCTCCGCACGGTTCCGGGCCGGTGGCGACGCCCGACAATCCCGCCGCCTTTTCCATGCGTTGGGAGGAGGCCGCGGCGGCGCGCAGCAGCGCAGCAGCGGCTTCTGGAGAATATGCACAGGCAGCCCCACACTGGCAGGATGACGCGGCTTCCCCGGAAACCCTGCTGGAGACCACGACAACCGATGCCCCGGAAACTGTCGGGTCAACCGCCGCGATGCCTTCCATGAACCTCGATTTTCTCAAAGACTTCGAAGAGTTGCTTTTCCGGGAGATCGAACGACGAATCATCAACGAGATCGAAGAGCAAGTGACGCAGCATCTGCAAACCGTCTGGAAGGAGCGGATCAGCCTGACGATCATGCGTACTCTTGCGCTGGAGGGCATCCAGTTGCGTGAAAGCCTGGCCGAAGATATTCGCAAATCGCTTCCGGAAATACTGCAGCGCGTCCTGCACGAAGGCCTGGACCAGATCAACGCCTCCGAAATTGAGTAAGATACCCTACTATGACTGACACTCTGGATCGCCCCTTCGCCCCCGCCGAAATCGAAACCCAATGCTACGCACGCTGGGAAGTTCACGGCCTGTTCCAGCCGAAAGGCAGTGGCACCCCCTATTGCATCATGCTTCCGCCACCCAATGTCACCGGCACCCTGCATATGGGCCACGCCTTTCAGGATACCCTCATGGATATCCTCACCCGCGTCCACCGGATGCGCGGCGAGCGCACCCTCTGGCAGCCGGGTACCGACCATGCCGGTATCGCCACCCAGATGCTGGTGGAACGGCAACTGGTACAGGAAGGCGGCGATCGCCATCAGATGGGCCGCGGTGCCTTTCTGGAACGGGTCTGGCAGTGGCGTCAGGAATCCGGTGGCCATATCACCCGGCAGATGCGACGGCTGGGTGCATCCTGTGACTGGTCACGCGAGCGTTTTACGCTGGACAGCGGGCTCTCCCATGCGGTCACCGAAGTCTTCGTCCGCCTCCATGACGAAGGGCTGATCTACCGAGGCAAACGGCTGGTCAACTGGGACCCGGTCCTGCGTACCGCCGTTTCCGATCTGGAGGTCATCAGCGAAGCGGAGCAAGGCTCGCTCTGGCACATCCGTTATCCCCTCAGCGATGGCACCGGCGCCCTCGTGGTCGCCACCACCCGTCCGGAAACCCTGCTGGGCGACGTGGCGGTGGCGGTTCACCCCGACGATCCGCGCTACGCCGCCCTCGTCGGCAAGACCCTGCGCCTGCCGGTCATGAACCGTGAGATTCCCATCATCGCGGACGATTATGTCGATCCGGAATTCGGCTCCGGCTGCGTCAAAATCACCCCGGCCCACGATTTCAACGACTATCAGGTGGGGCAACGGCACAGCCTAGCCCTGCTCAACGTCTTTACCCCTGATGCCCGTATCCGGGACAGTATCGAGGTCTTCGGCAACGACGTCGTCGCCGGGGAGATTCCCGAGACACTGCGCGGACTGGACCGTTATGCCGCCCGCAAGCAGATTCTCGCCTTGCTGGCGGCGGAAAACCTGCTGGAACGCACCGACGAACACCAACTCATGGTGCCCCGTGGCGACCGCTCCCAGGCCGTCATCGAGCCCTACCTGACCGATCAATGGTATGTGCGGGTCGCCCCCCTGGCCGAACCCGCCATCCGCGCGGTGGAGGAGGGCCGCATCCGCTTCGTGCCCGAAAACTGGAGCAAAACCTACTTCGACTGGATGCAGCGCATCGAGGACTGGTGCATCTCCCGCCAGCTCTGGTGGGGGCACCAGATTCCCGCTTGGTACGGTCCCGACGGCAAAATCTTTGTCGCCCGTCGTGAAGAAGAAGCGCAGTCGGAAGCCGCGCGCCACTACGGCATGCCAGTGGCCCTGGAACGCGACCCGGATGTGCTCGATACCTGGTTCAGTTCAGCGCTATGGCCCTTCACCACCCTGGGATGGCCGGAAAAAACGCCGGATCTCGCCCAATTTTACCCCACCAGCGTACTGGTCACCGGCTTCGACATCATTTTCTTCTGGGTGGCGCGGATGATCATGATGGGCCTGCGCTTCATGGACGACGTGCCATTTCGTGAAGTCCATGTCCACGGTCTGGTGCGCGATGCCGAGGGCCAGAAGATGAGCAAGTCCAAGGGCAATGTCCTCGACCCCATCGACCTCATCGACGGCATCAGCCTGGAAGACCTCGTCGCCAAGCGCACCCGCGGCCTCATGCAGCCGCAGATGGCGGCCAGAATCGAAAAGGCCACCCGTAAGGAGTTTGCCGATGGCATTCCCGCCTTCGGCACCGACGCCCTGCGCTTCACCTTCGCGGCGCTGGCCACCCAGGGCCGGGACATCAAGTTTGATCTCAAACGGGTGGAGGGGAATCGCAATTTCTGCAACAAGCTTTGGAATGCCTCGCGTTTTGCCCTGATGCAGACACAAAATCCGGCCGATCTGGAAGGCGTACGGGAACTGCTGCCGCCGGAACGCTGGATCATCGGTCGCCTGCAACACTGCGAGGCGGCCGTCAACAGCGCCATCGACCAGTATCGCTTTGCCGACGCCGCCCATGCGCTCTACCAGTTTTTCTGGAATGACTACTGCGACTGGTATATCGAACTGAGCAAACCGGTGCTGCGCGAGGGCAGCCCGTTTACCCCGGCGCAGCAGTGCGGCACCCGCAATACCCTGCTGCGGGTGCTGGAGGCCGGCCTGCGTCTGATGCACCCGGTGATGCCATTCCTCACCGAGGAACTCTGGCAGCGGGTCGCGCCGATGATCGGCGAAAGCGGTGACAGTATCGCCCTCGCCCCCTACCCGGTGGCCGATCTCGCCCGTGTGGACGCCGATGCCGATGCCGATACGGAATGGCTGATTGCCGTCATCCGCGCCATCCGCTCGGTACGCGGCGAGATGGATATCTCACCGGGGAAGCCTCTGCCCCTACTCCTGCAGGCCGGCGATACCCATGACCGGGAAAGGGTGGAACGCTATCAGTCCTGGCTCTTCGCCCTCAGCCGCCTCGCCAGTCTGGAATGGCTGGGCGCCGATGAGGAAGCGCCGCCCGCCGCCTTGCAACTGGTCGGCGATCTGCGCGTCCTCGTCCCTCTCGCGGGGGTAATCAACGTGGCTGCCGAACAGGCCCGCCTCGCCAAGGAACAGCAGCGACTGGAACAGGATCGCGCCAAAACCGTCGCCAAACTCGGTCAGGAAAGCTTTCGCAGCCGGG
>JAKCBU010000185.1 GCA_021839095.1 Pseudomonadota bacterium
CGATCTAAGGGTTTGAAGTCACCTACCTGCAAGTGCGGGAGGACGGTCTGGTCGATCTCCAGGCCTTTGCGGCGGCGATTCGTCCGGACACCATCATCGCCTCCGTGCTCTATGTGAACAACGAGATCGGCGTCATCCAGCCCGTGGAAGAGATCGGTAAGATATTGCGCGCCCACCAGGTATTGTTCCATGTGGATGCGGTGCAGGCATTGGGCAAGATTCCGGTCGATGTGGAAGCCCTCCAGGCGGACATGATGAGCCTGTCTGGGCACAAGGTTTACGGGCCCAAGGGGATCGGCGCCCTCTACGTGCGGCGCAAGCCCCGGGTGCGGGTCGAAGCCCAGGTGCATGGAGGGGGGCACGAGCGTGGCATGCGTTCCGGGACGTTGCCCACGCACCAGATTGTCGGCATGGGTGCGGCCACCGAACTGGCTGTGCAGTCGATGGAGAGCGATGCCAGGCGTATCCGCCAGTTGCGTGACCGTCTGCTCAAGGGTATTCAGGAACGGGTGGAAGAAACCTACGTCAACGGCAGCATGAAGCACCGGGTGCCCCACAACCTCAACATCAGCTTCGCCTTCGTGGAAGGCGAGTCGCTGATCATGGCGCTGAAGGGCGTTGCCGTATCCAGCGGATCGGCTTGTACCTCGGCCAGTCTGGAGCCCTCTTATGTGCTCCGCGCCCTGGGTAAGTCCGATGAACTGGCGCATAGTTCCATCCGCTTTGGCATTGGTCGCTACACGACGGAAGAGGAAATTGACGCTACTATCGCGCTCATTGCCGCGAAGGTGGATAAGTTGCGGGAGTTGTCTCCCCTCTGGGAGATGCATCAGGAAGGGATCGATCTCAACAGCATTCAGTGGGCTGCGCACTAAGGCCCTTACAAGAGGAGAACCGTCATGGCATATAGTGAAAAGGTCATTGAGCATTATGAAAATCCCCGCAACGTGGGGGCGATGGACAAGAACGACAGCGGCGTTGGTACCGGCATGGTCGGCGCGCCGGCCTGCGGCGATGTGATGCGTCTGCAGATCAAAGTAAATGGTCAGGGCATCATCGAAGATGCCAAGTTCAAGACCTATGGTTGCGGCTCGGCCATCGCCTCCAGCTCGCTGGTGACGGAGTGGGTCAAGGGCAAGACCCTCGAGGAGGCGATGACCATCAAGAACAGCCAGATCGCTGAAGAGTTGGAACTGCCCCCGGTCAAGATTCATTGCTCCGTGCTGGCGGAAGACGCCATCAAGGCGGCGGTGGAGGACTACCGGAAAAAGCAGGGGGGTGTTTCAGTGGCCGCGCCAGCGGAAATGGCCAGTGTCCAGGCGGCACACTAGGACACCGTCATGGCTCTGACGTTATCGGAAAGCGCGGCGCGGCAGGTGCGCAAAAGTATTGCCAAGCGTGGCAAGGGCTTGGGCATCCGTATTGGCGTGAAAACCAGCGGTTGCTCCGGGTTGTCCTACGTCATGGAGTTTGTGGACGTCCCCAACCCGGAGGATCTGGTGTTTCCCCATGATGACGTAAGTCTTTTTGTGGATCCCAAAAGTCTCATTTATCTGGATGGCACCGAACTGGATTTTGCCCGCGAGGGGCTGAATGAGGGATTTCGTTTCAATAATCCCAATGTCAAAGATGCCTGCGGCTGCGGCGAGAGCTTTACGACCTGATGGCGGATTCCTGCTTCCAGTGCGGGGCGGAGCTGGGTGCTCCCCCCGCACTTTGTGCTTCCTGCGGGGCGGTGCAGCCTTTTCGCGCTGATTTGTCGCTCTTCGCGGTGGCGGGCCTGCCAGAAACCTATGATCTGGACGTGCAGGCATTGCGGGCGCGGGTGCTGGCATTGCAAAAAGGCCTGCATCCCGATCGCTTCGCCCAGGCGGAGCCGACGGTGAGACGCCATTCCCTGGAATGGAGCACCCGCCTCAACGAGGCCTTGGCCATATTGCGGGACCCCCTGCGGCGCGCTGATTATCTCTTGCAGCGTCAGGGTGTGGATGCGCTGGGTGAGCGGGTGAAGGTCGCCGATCCCACGCTGCTGATGACGCAGATGATCTATCGCGAACGCTTGGAAGAGCTCGTGGCGGCACGCGATATGACGGGTATGGAGGCTTTGCGTCAGGAAGCGGATACGGCGGGGGCACACCTGGTGCAACGGCTCCGGGGGTTGCTCGCGACCTTGCCTTGCACCGAGCCGGAGGCTGCCGGATCGGCAGTGCGCGAATTGCAGTTTCTCGATAAACTCCTCGGCGAGATAGACCGCAGCGCAGAGTCTTTGCAGAATGCCTGAGTGGCGGAACCTCTACAATCAAGGCGATATATCATGGCGTTAATGCAAATTGCGGAACCGGGCATGGCCGCCGAACCGCATCAGCGGCGGCTGGCTATCGGCATCGACCTGGGGACCACCCACTCGCTGGTGGCCTCCGTATTGTCGGCGGTGCCCACCGTCATGCGCGATCATGAGGGTCAGTACCTGCTGCCCTCGGTGGTGCGTTACCTCGGTGGTGGCAATGTGCATGTCGGCTATCCCGCAGCCGCTGCCGCCGGCCAGGACCCGCACAACACCATTGCCTCGGTGAAACGTCTCATGGGGCGCGGCCATGGTGATGTGCAGACTCTCGCCGGGCATCTACCCTATGACCTTGTTCCTGGGGAGGGTATGGTGCGCCTGCGTACGGTGGCGGGTGAAAAATCCCCCGTGGAGGTGTCCGCCGAAATATTGCGGGTACTCAAAGAGCGGGCGGTGGAAACCCTGGGTGGCGAACCGGAGGGTGCGGTGATCACGGTGCCCGCTTATTTCGACGAGGCGCAGCGTCAGGCCACCAAAGATGCGGCCCGTCTGGCGGGGCTGAATGTGCTGCGCCTGCTGGCCGAGCCGACCGCCGCGGCGGTGGCCTATGGTCTGGACAAGGGCAGTGAGGGCATTTTCGCCATCTACGATCTGGGCGGCGGAACCTTCGATATTTCCATATTGCGCCTGCAGGCGGGGGTCTTTGAGGTGCTGGCGACCGCCGGCGACTCCGCCCTGGGCGGCGACGATATGGATCATGCGCTGGCCGAATGGCTGATGCGGGAGGAGGGCGGTGATGCGTCCGATCCCCTTTGGCGGCGGCGGGTGCTGCAGCAGGCGCGCACCGCCAAAGAGGCGCTCAGCGCGGTCGACGAAACGCTTATAGTGCTGGCGCCGTCCGGCCGCGCGGCGCACGAGATAACACTGTCGCGTGGCCAGTTGGAGTCTCTGATGCAGCCGGTTATTCAGCGGACCCTCCCGGCCTGCCGGCGGGCGCTGCGGGATGCCGGTTTAAAGCTGGATGAGATTGACGGCGTGGTGCTGGTGGGTGGTGCCACCCGTGTCCCCGCCGTGCGCGCGATGGTGGAGGAATTCTTTCGGCAAACGCCCCTGACGGACATCGATCCCGATCAGGTGGTGGCCCTGGGCGCCGCCATTCAGGCCGATGCCCTGGTGGGTAATCAGCGCGAAGATCTGCTGCTCATGGACGTGCTGCCGCTGTCCCTCGGTCTGGAAACCATGGGCGGGCTGGTGGAAAAAATCATTCCCCGCAACACCCCCATTCCGGTGGCACGGGCGCAGGAGTTCACCACCTTCAAGGACGGTCAGACGGCCATGAGTATCCACGTCTTGCAGGGGGAGCGCGATCTGGTGCAGGACTGCCGTTCGCTGGCGCGCTTCAGTCTGCGCGGCATTCCGCCCATGGTAGCCGGCGCGGCGCGGATTCTGGTGACTTTTCAGGTGGATGCCGATGGCCTGCTGGCCGTGCGCGCCGAGGAGATGAGCACTGGGGTGCGTTCGGAGATTGTCGTCAAGCCGTCTTATGGTCTGAATGATGAAGAAATCGCCCGGATGCTGCAAGACTCGTTCGCCCATGGCGCCGAAGATGTGGTCAGGCGACGTCTGTCGGAAGCCAAAGTGGAGGGTGAGCGGGTGCGCGAAGCCTTGCGTACGGCTTTGGCCGCCGACGCTGATCTGCTGGAACCGGCGGAGCGGGAAGCCTTGGACAAAGTCGGCGAGAT
>JAKCBU010000186.1 GCA_021839095.1 Pseudomonadota bacterium
AACGGGAGACGGGCGAGCGCAAGGGGCACTACCTGAACGTCACCGCACCGACCCCGGAAGAGATGTACAAGCGCGCGGAATACGCCAAGGAAATCGGCGCGCCCATCATCATGCACGATTATATCACCGGCGGTTTCTGCGCCAATACGGGTCTGGCCAACTGGTGCCGCGATAATGGCCTGTTGTTGCACATCCACCGCGCCATGCACGCGGTGCTCGACCGTAACCCGCACCACGGTATCCACTTCCGTGTGCTGACCAAGATCCTCCGCCTGTCCGGCGGCGACCACCTGCACTCCGGTACGGTGGTGGGCAAGCTCGAAGGCGACCGCGAGGCGACCCTGGGCTGGATCGACATCATGCGGGATAAATTCATCAAGGAAGACCGCAGCCGCGGCATCTTCTTCGACCAGGACTGGGGCTCCATGCCGGGCGTCATGCCGGTCGCTTCCGGGGGTATTCACGTCTGGCACATGCCGGCGCTGGTCACCATCTTTGGGGATGACTCGGTGTTGCAGTTCGGCGGTGGCACGCTGGGCCATCCCTGGGGCAACGCGGCGGGTGCCGCGGCCAACCGTGTCGCGCTGGAAGCCTGCGTGGAAGCCCGCAATCGCGGCGTCCCCGTCGAGAAGGAAGGCAAGGCGATCCTCACCGAGGCGGCCAAGCACTCCCCCGAACTCAAGATCGCCATGGAAACCTGGAAAGAGATCAAGTTCGAGTTCGATACGGTCGACAAGCTGGATGTCTCCCACAAGTAAGCACGTTTATCGTGTACCCCGGCGGGGATGCCTTGATCTCCGCTCCGGCGGGCACGTCATGCCTAGGAGCTTTTTATGAGTGAAGTGCAGGATTACCAATCCCGTCTCTCCGACCCGGCGAGCCGGAAGTTCGAGACCTTGTCCTATCTGCCCGCCCTGACCGCGGCGCAAATCCGTCACCAGGTCGAATACATCGTCTCCAAGGGCTGGAACCCGGCTATTGAGCACACCGAGCCGGAGAATGCCTTTGATCACTACTGGTATATGTGGAAGCTGCCCATGTTCGGTGAAACCGACGTGGACCGCATCTTGAAAGAGGCGGAGGCCTGTCACAAGGCCAATCCCCATAACCACGTCCGTCTGGTCGGTTATGACAACTACAAGCAATCCCAGGGCGCCGCTCTGGTGGTTTATCGGGGCAAGACGGTATAAATCCCGTGCCGTATCCGCAAGGCGCCTCGCGCCGGGCGGGTGCGGCGCTTGTCGAGAACCTTCCCTGCCAACCCTTCGGGTGGCCGATAGCGTGAATGCTCCCGTCAAGTGCCGCATTTCCCTGTCCAAGAATATTTGTCCGAGGAGAATCATCTCATGAGCGACCAGTTGGCCGAATATCGTATCCAGAAAGAACCCTACTACCGCGCTACCGGTGACGAAGTGGAGTTGTATGACGCCGCCTACGGCGTGCGCATGCCGATGATGCTCAAGGGCCCCACGGGTTGCGGCAAGACCCGCTTCGTGGAATACATGGCCTATAAGTTGGATAAGCCGTTGATTACGGTGGCCTGCAATGAAGATATGACCGCCTCCGACCTGGTCGGGCGTTTCCTGCTCGATCCGCAAGGGACCCGCTGGCAGGATGGTCCGTTGACCATGGCGGCGCGTTTGGGTGCCATTTGCTATCTGGACGAAGTCGTAGAGGCCCGTCAGGACACCACCGTGGTCATCCATCCGCTGACCGATAATCGCCGGGTACTGCCGTTGGAAAAGAAGGGCGAACTCGTGCAGGCCCATCCCGATTTCCAACTGGTGATCTCGTATAATCCGGGCTATCAGAGTCTCATGAAGGATCTGAAGCAATCCACCAAGCAACGTTTCGGAGCACTGGACTTCAACTACCCCGATCACGAGATAGAGACGGAAATCGTCTCTCACGAGACCGGCGTCAGCAAGGACGTCGCCAGCAAGCTGGTATCCATCGCCGAGCGTGCCCGTAATCTGAAGGGACATGGTCTGGATGAGGGCATCTCCACCCGTATGCTGGTTTACGCGGGCTCGCTGATCAGCAAGGGTGTCGAAGCGAAAGCCGCCTGCCGGGTGACGCTGGTGCGTCCGATCACGGACGACCCCGACATGCGCGACGCGCTGGATGCGGCGGTGACCACTTATTTCTGAGTGCTCACGTTCGCCCTGCAGTGGAGAGGTCGTAGCGATCCCGGAGGACGCATGAAACGTCTGGAAGATTATGCGGAACTGCTGGAAGCCTTTGGTGAAGACAGTCAGGCTGTTCTGCAGAGTAACTGGCAGGAGGCGGCCCGGGTTTTCAGCCCCTTGGGCCTGGACCAATACCTGGATGGCGCCATGGGAATGCGCTCTCTGGGGAAGGGTGACGGACTGGTGAGCAGTTACCTCGATTCGGCGCCGCAGGTCGCTCGCGAGGTGGGCGAGGACGCGGTCTGGGAACTGGTGAGCGCCGTCATGAAAATGGCGTCCAAGACCAGTGGCGCGGTGCTGGAGGCGGTCGTGTCCACCAGCCCGACGGCGGCCAACCGTCTGGCCGATCTGGAACTCTTCAAAAGTTACCTCGGTATGCTGGACCGCCTGCTGGCCCAGGTGCCCCGCGCGGTGCGGCCGATGCTGGAACATATCGATCAGCTCTTCGGTTATCTGACCCTGGGGGGGCTGCGCCGCTGGGCGTTGTGGGGCGCGCACGCGCACCGCACGGATTTCGAGGCGCAGATCGCCTACTTTTCCCTGAAAAGTCCGGAAGCGCTGGCCATGCTCCAGCAGGAGCGTAAAGGGACCCTCTTCGTCGACATCCAGCGACGTCTGCGGATGTATTTGCGGGCCTTGTGGGGGCGGGATTTCTTTTTGCGCCCCACCAGCGGCGACTTTGAAGACCGCGAAGGTTACCGGCCCTTCATCGAAGGCATCTTCATCCATATCCCCGATGCCTATGACGACTGGGAAGGCATCGATGGCATGACCCGCTATCGCGCCGTCGCCGCCCACGCGGCAGCGCACGTCGCTTACCTGCCGAGGGCTATTTCCGCGGAGGCGCTCAATCCCGAGCAGATGGCGGTCATCGGTCTGCTGGAAGACGCCCGGGTCGAGGCGCTGGCGATGCGCGCCTTTCCGGGGATTCGGGCCATCTGGCTACCTTTTCACACGGCCATCGCGGGGCCGGTGGCCAGCCTCGGTCACCTGTTCTCCCGCTTGGCGCGCGCGATGATCGATCCGGCTTATCAGGATGACCACCCGTGGGTGCGGGAAGGGCGGCAAGCCTTTCTGGAGGCCGAGGAGCGCTGGGAAGACCCGCAACTCTCCTGGGATTTGGGCGTGCGTCTCGCGCACAGCTTGCGGAAAGAGGGGATACCTTTCCATGCCCGCACGGATATCCCGGACATCCCCTATCGGGATGACAACCGCTATATCTGGGAGTTTGAAGAGGTGGACTGGGAAAATGAAGCGACGATCCTCCCCGGCGCCCAGGTGCGGAAATACGTCAACGTCATGGAAATGGTCAATGAGGTGGATACCGAATTGGCCGGTGACGACGCCCAGGAGGTCTGGGTGCTGCAATCCGAGCTTTTCCCCTATGAGGATATGGGACTGAGTTACAACCAGATGGAAGGCAAGGAGCCGGTTTCCGACCCCTACCACTATCCGGAGTGGGATTATCAGATTCAGACCAGTCGCCCCCACTGGGCAACGGTGCTGGAGCGTCGCCCCAGGGTCGGCGACAGGAGCATCGTGCGTGAGGTGCTGGACAAGTACAAACCGGTCTCCAGCCGCCTCAAATACCTGATCGAGGCTTTGCAGCCGCAAGGGGTGCAGCGGCTGCGCAAACAGGAAGATGGCGATGAGATCGATCTGGAGGCGGCGGTGCGCGCTCTGGTCGACATCCGCATGGGACTGGCTCCGGACACCCGCATCCACCTGCGCAATCTGCGTAAGGTGCGTGACCTGGGTGTGCTGGTATTGATGGATTTATCGGAATCCACCAACGACACGGTCTATGGTTCGGAAGATACGGTTCTCCAGCTC
>JAKCBU010000187.1 GCA_021839095.1 Pseudomonadota bacterium
CGGGTTTCCGCGGCCAAGCGCGCGCGCAGGGGCTTACTGATATCGCTCATGGCCGCAAAATCCGTCACCTGACGGCTGTGCAACCATTGCAGAATCTGCTGGGCCCGAAAGGGAGATTCTCCCCAGACGCGCAACAATGCCGACAGGGACCGGCGATCCAGTCCCAGCAGTTGTGGCCTTTCGGCGTCTCTCAGTGCAGAAGAAGCGCTCATGATTCAGCGCGAAAAATCTCCCGTTGGCCAAAAAAGTAGGCGATTTCCCAAGCCGCCGTCTCCGCGCCATCGGAGCCATGCACGGCATTGGCATCGATACTGTCGGCGAAATCCGCGCGAATGGTGCCGGCGGCGGCGTCTTTAGGATTGGTGGCCCCCATCAAGTCACGGTTTTTGGCGATGGCGCCCTCACCTTCCAAGACGAGGATCAACACCGGACCGCTGCTCATGAAGTCGCAAAGCTCTCCGTAAAAAGGGCGCGCCTCGTGGACCGCATAAAAACCGCCCGCATCCTCGCGGCTGAGGTGCAACATCTTGGCGGCGGCAATCCGCAAGCCGGCACCTTCAAATCGGCTCAAGATGGCGCCGATGACATTTTTCCGTACGGCGTCGGGTTTGATGATGGAAAGGGTGCGCTCCACAGCCATAAAATCCTCAATGGGGGGTAAAATCAAAGTGCCCATAGGCTAGCATTCCGCGCAATAGCTGGCAATCCGGCGCACGGCGTGATCCGCTTTCCAAGTCCGTCTATCGCGTACGCTTTCCCAAATTTACACCGCCCTTTCTGACAGCAAAGACGTCACCATCTGTAGCAGATGAGCGGCGACACCGCTTGCGGAAGGATCCAGATAAAGATCCGCGGCTTCTCTGGTGAACCAGGTGTCCTGACGTTTGGCGAGCTGGCGAGTGGCGGCCAGGGCGGCCGCATAGGCCGCATCGCCGCTGCAACGTCCGTCACAGAAAGCGAAATACTGCCGATAGCCCACGGCCCGCATAGCAGGCAGTGTCGCCGCATAGTGGCGCTGCCGCAGCGCCTCCAACTCTCCGAGAAATCCCTGCGCCAGCATGGCGTCAAGACGTCGCGCGATACGCCGATGCAGCCATGGCCGGGGGGGGCGCAGGATGACTTTGATCAGGGGATCGGGAAACCGCCCCCGCCAGTGCCGGCGGGCGCTGAGCGGGGCACCGGAACTCAGGATGATTTCCAGCGCCCGCTGGATACGTTGCCGATCCTGGGGCGCAATAGCGGCCGCGGTCTGCGGATCGATCTCGGCCAGACGCTGGTGCAGGGCGGGCCAGCCCGCAGTCCGGGCCGTCACACTCAAATGGTGGCGCAGATCCGGATCGGCGGGCGGCAACACGTCGATACCGCGCTCCAGTGCCCGGAAATACAGGCCGGTACCACCGACCAGCAACGGGATGCGGCCACGCTCCCGCGCCGAGGCGATAGCGTGCAAGGCATCTTCACGAAACAGTCCCGCCGAATAGACTTCATCGGGTTCGCGGATATCCACCAGCGCGTGTGGGTATCGTCGGCGCAAGGCCAGGCTGGGTTTGGCGCTGCCAATATCGAAATACCGATAAACCAGCAGTGAATCGACACTGATGATATCCACGGGCAGCGCATCGGCCAGGTGCATGGCCAAATCGGTTTTGCCGCTGGCGGTGGGACCCATCAGAAAAATGGCGGGAATCATCGTCCGCGCAGAAAGAGGCGGTCGAGATCGGCCAGGGAAAACTGCACCACCGTGGGCCGACCGTGATTGCACTGCCCGAAACGGGGGGTGCCCTCCAGTTGTCGCAACAGATCGTTCATTTCTTCCAGATTGAGTGGGCGGTTGGTTTTGATCGCGGCACGGCAGGCCATATCCGCCAGGACGGCATCGCCATTCCCCACCGCCCAGGGAGAATCCTCCGCGAGCAGATCGGCGAGCATCTGTCCATAGACGGCCGCCGGGAGTGCCTGGGGTGCCGCATGAAGAGCCAGCGTTCCCGGACCCGCGACACTCACCTCGAGACCCGCCTGGTGCAGATCGTTCTGACGTTCAGCGAAGCGGGCCATCTGCATCGCCGTCACATGCACATATTCAGGTATGATAAATGTTTGTTTATCAGATTGATGCGACGTGTTCTTCATCTTTTCGTAGAGGATTCGCTCGTGAGCGGCGTGCTGATCCACCAGAATCATCCCGGTGCTGTTCTGGGCCAGGATGAAGCGCGCGTGGATCTGCGCCACGGCCTGCCCCAGAGGGTAATCAGGCACCCATTCCGCCGGTCCGGCCGGCTCTCCCCCTGCCCCAAGCGCCGCTGGGGCCATGGGATGCTCTCCATAGGCACCCGCATGTTCATTCACCGCACCCCCGGACACCTGCCGGGTGGCGCAGGAAAGCGGCAAGCTCGTCGCGGTCGCGGCGCGCGGCGGAAAAGAGCGGATCGGTACCGTCACCTGCGGATGGGCACCCCCTTGTTCGGCAATGACCCGCCGCAAGGTATGGAAGAGAAAATCGTGCAGCTCCCGGCCATCCCGAAAACGCACTTCCGCCTTGGCGGGGTGCACATTGACATCGACCTGCTCCGGCGGCAGCGTCAGATAGAGTACGTAAAGGGGGTGACGATCCTGAAACAGCACATCGGCATAGGCGGCGCGCAGGGCGTGGACGATGACCGCATCGCGGATCGGGCGACCGTTCACGAAGAAATATTGTTCATCTCCGCGGGCACGATTATAAGTAGGCAGGCCCAGCCAGCCGTGCAGAGCGTATCCCCGGTCTTCCTGCTCGATATGGAGCGCATTCGCCAGGAAACCCTCTCCCAGGACGGCGGCCACCCGCGCCGCCCGATCGTCCGCATCCGTGGCCGCGGGAAACTGCGTGAGGGTGCGCCCGTTCTGCACCAACTGGAAGGTCACCGGAAAATGCGCCAGGGCGATCTGGCGCAGCACCTTCTGGTTACGCGACAATTCGGCGCCGGGACCGCGCAAAAATTTGCGGCGTGCCGGCACATTGAAGAACAGATCGGAAACGCGCACGGTCGTTCCCGGTGCCCGGGCCGCCGCCTCTGCTGGTGTCGCCACGCCGCCGGTTACTTGCAGACGCGCCGCCTGATTCTGGCCGCGCGCGCGAGAGAGCAATTCCAGGCGGGACACCGAAGCGATGGCGGGCAGAGCCTCACCACGGAACCCCATGGTGTGGATGGCCTGAAGATCCTCCCAGGTGGCTACTTTGCTGGTGGCGTGCCGCTCCAACGCCAGGGACAGGTCCTCCGGCGGAATACCGATGCCATCGTCTTCGACGCTCAGCAGGTCCATCCCGCCGCCCTCCAGTTGAATCCTGATGCGGGTGGCTCCGGCATCCAGGCTGTTTTCCAGCAACTCCTTGAGGATGGAGGCCGGACGTTCAATGACCTCGCCCGCGGCGATCTGATTCGCCAGTGTCCCATCCAGGCGGCGGATACGGCCATCAGTCATCGGCGTCACCCCCGGCGAGGGAGGCCGCCGGCAAGCCGAGGCGTTCCATCCAGCGCTCCGCACGCGCATGGAGCGCCCGCCACTGCACCTGATGATCGCCATGAGGCAGTATGGTCAGCGTCAGGGACAAGTCCGCGGGGGGCAAAAAGCCGCGCCCGCGCTCAGGCCATTCGATCAGCCACAGCGCCGGCTCCGCGAGATGATCCCGAATGCCGATGAACTCCAGTTCTTCCGCCTCTCGCAGCCGATAAAGGTCCAGATGCAACGCGGTTCCGATACGCGTCACATAGCGTTCGATCAGGGTATAGGTGGGGCTCTTTATCGGCGGGGTGACGCCCAGAGCCTGCAGCAGGGCCTGGGCCAGCGTGGTCTTGCCCGCGCCCAGTTCCCCGTGGAGATAAATGACCGTGGGCATATCGACGACTTGCGCGAGGCGTCGCCCCCAGTCCCGGCACGCATCGGCATCCGCGAAATTCCAGTACATGCGCTTCCGGAATCAGGGCTGCAGCAAATGCCGGAGAATATCTGATCGGCTGACAATACCGAGCAGCAGGCCATGG
>JAKCBU010000188.1 GCA_021839095.1 Pseudomonadota bacterium
GGTAGCCGGGTATGGGAATATCGTAGGGAACGGCCAAGACATCGCGGGTGTCCACCCAGCGCCGGTGCTCCCGGCCCTGGCCGTCGCGATAGCTTTCGCTGCGTCCACCAAACTGCACCCGTCGGACCCGCTCAGGCCGCTTGAGCTCCCAGGGGTAGCCGTGCTTCAGCCAATGATCCGGCTCCTCGCGCTGCTCGCCGGCATGGATCTCCTGGCGAAACATGCCGTAGGCATAGCGGATACCGTAACCCGTCACGGGCAGCGCCAGGGTGGCGCAGCTATCGAGGAAACAGGCAGCCAGACGCCCCAGACCGCCATTGCCCAGACCAGCGTCCGGCTCCACATCCAAAAGCTCCGGCAGATCCCGACGTTGTCGGTGTAAGGCTTCGCGTGTTTCCTCTTCCAGACCGAGATTCAGCAGGGTGTTGCCCAGGGCGCGTCCGAGGAGGAATTCGAGGGACAGATAGAACGCGCGCTTGCCGCCTTGCTGGCGGCGCAGCTCACTGGTGTGTTTCCAGTTTTGTGCCAGACGATCGCGCAGGGTGAGGCCAAGGGCCGTGTAGACCGCAAGCGGGCTGGCCTGGCCGGCATCCTGACCGAGCCCCAGCTCCAGGTAACGCAGCAGGTCGCGGCACAGGGTGTCGGCGTCGGTCCCGAGGGGTTCCAGGCGACAGGGACGTTCCGATGGGGTGGGCTGACTGGACATGCGAAGCTCCTGGGGTCTGCGTCGGGCCCATGATAGGGTGCCGCACCCGGGTTGGGAAGGGCTGCTCGCAGCCCCCCCGTTGCTGCTGCGGGATAGGGGAAGACACCCCCGCACCCGCTGCTACCAGCAGGAGTGGGCGGTTTGTCCTCAGTCCGCCTGACGGCGGAGGAAGGCAGGGATATCCAGGTCCGAGTAGTCCGGAACGTGCTGCCGACCGCCCGCCGCAACGGCTTGCTGCTCTGCCGCCCGTCTCTGCCCCGTGGGTTTGTCCAGATTGCGCCACTCCTGGGGGGTGCTGGGCGAGACCAGGGCGCCGCGAGCGCGCAGGTTGTCCGTGGCCAGACGGACGGGTTCGCGCTGCAGTCCCGTCGCTACCACCGTCACCCGCAGTTCACCGTCCAGATCGGGATCCAGAACCGTTCCCACCTTGACGTTGGCATCGTCGGCGGCATAGCTGCGGATGAGCTCACCCACTTCCTCGAACTCGCCCAAGGTCAGGTCGGTACCGGCGGTGATGTTGACCAGGATGCCGCGCGCGCCCGCCAGGTTGATGTCGTCCAGCAGGGGGCTACTGGCGGCACGGCTGGCGGCGTCCCGGGCCCGGTTTTCGCCACGGCCACTGGCTGCGCCCATCATGGCCAGACCCATGCCGGACATGACGGTGCGCACGTCGGCAAAATCCAGATTCATGAGACCCGGACGGGTGACCAGCTCGGAAATACCCTGCACTGCGCCCAACAGGATGTTGTCCGCGGCCTGATAGGCATCCTTGAGGCTGACGTTCTTGCCCAACACCGCCAGGAGCTTCTCGTTGGGAATGATCACGAGGGAGTCGACGTGCTGGGACAGCTCATCGATGCCGGCCAGGGCGTGCTGCTGCCTTTTTTTCCCTTCGAAGTTGAAGGGCTTGGTCACCACACCCACGGTGAGGATGCCCATATCGCGGGCGATGGAGGCGACCACTGGGGCGGCTCCCGTACCGGTGCCGCCGCCCATGCCGGTGGTGATGAAGACCATGTCGGCCTTTTCCAGGGCGGCGCGGATTTCTTCACGGCATTCCTCGGCTGCCTTGCGTCCGACTTCCGGGTCGGCGCCAGCGCCGAGACCGCGCGTCAACTCGGCGCCCAGCTGGACGGTACGGTTGGCCTGGGAGTGGCGCAGGGCCTGGGCGTCGGTGTTGGCGGAGATGAACTCCACCCCTTCGAGCCCGGCACTGGCCATGTTGTTGACGGCATTGCCGCCGCCGCCGCCGACACCGATGACCTTGATGACGGCGCCTTCCTGTTCACATTCGCTGAGTTCGTACATGTCGGTATCCTCTTGGCTGATCCTGGGTTTGTGGGGATGTTTGGTCTTAACCGAAGCTGGTCTCTACCCACGAGCGCATCTTCCGGAAGACACCGGCAAAGCTCGTGTCCATGGATTTTTCGCGGGTGACCTGGGCGGCTGCGGGAGCCTGAACGGGCTCGGCCTGGCCGCTCAGCTGGTTGTGCAGTCCGTACATGACCAGGCCCACGCCGGTGGCGTGGTTGGGGAGGCGGACCACGCTTTCCATGCCCGGCAGGTGCATGGGCTCGCCCACGCGCACCGGCAGGTGCAGGATTTCCTCGGCCAGTTCCGCCATGCCCTCCAGACGGCTGGAGCCACCGGTGATGACCACACCCGCTGCCACCAGATCCTCGTAACCGGTGCGGCGCAGTTCCGCCTGGATCAGTTCGAAGAGTTCCTTGACCCGGGGTTCGATGATATCCCCCAGAATACGCCGGGAGATGGTGCGGGGCGGCCGGGTACCCACGCTGGGGACCGGGATCTCATCGTCCATCTCGATGAGATCGCCGAGGGCGCAGCCGTAGAGCTTCTTGATCTGCTCCGCCTCCGCGGGCGGGGTGCGCAGCCCCAGGGCGATGTCGTTGGTGATCTGGTCGCCAGCGATGGGGATGACGGCGGTATGGCGCACGGCACCGTCGCGGAAGATGGCGATGTCCGTGGTGCCACCGCCGATGTCCACGAGGCAGACACCCAGTTCCTTTTCGTCGCTGGTGAGCACGGCATCGGCCGATGCCAGCTGCTCCAGGACCAGATCCTGGACCTGCAGTCCGCAGCGCTCCACGCATTTGCTGATATTCTGGGCGGCACTGACAGCCCCGGTGACGATGTGTACCCGTGCCTCCAGGCGGACACCGGACATCCCGATGGGGTCGCGCACACCCTCCTGGCTATCGATCATGAATTCCTGGGGCAGGATGTGGATGACGTTCTGATCCTGGGGAATGACGATGGCGCGGGCGGCATCCATGACCCGACCGATGTCCTCGTTACTGACCTCCTTGTTCTTGATGGCGACGATACCGTGGCTGTTGTAACCGCGGATGTGGCCACCGGCGATGCCCACGACGGCGCCGCGGATCTGCACCCCGGCCATGAGCTCGGCCTCCTGAACGGCCCGGGTGATGGCCTGGACGGTGGATTCGATATCCACCACCACGCCCTTCTTGAGTCCGCGGGAGGGGTGCTGGCCGACACCGATGATTTCTGCCTCGCGACCGCCGCGCGCCTGGGCGACGATGCAGGCGACCTTGGAGGTGCCGATATCGAGGCCGACGATGAGTTCCTGATTGCTGCGCTTCATGTCATTTCTCTCCTTGGGATGTTCCATCCCCTTGTGCCGAACCAGACCTGGCCGCCCCCGGCAGAGCGACCGCAAAACCATTGTCGTAACGTAAATCCATGGTCGCCCCGGCGACCAGATAGGATTTGAGCTGGGGCACCACCGCCACCCAGCGGCGGAGGGTCCCCTGGGGATCCTTTGCGCCCAGTACGAGGCGCACGCCATCGCTGAGGATGCAGCGCCAGCCGCCGCTGGGTACCTGCTCCAATGCCGTCACGCGTATCCCCAGGGGGCTTACGATGCCGTCGAATTCCTTCAGGGTGGCGAGCAGTTCCGTCCCAGAGTCGACCGGCCCGAACAGGCTTGGCAGGTCGGTCGGAATCTCCTTTTCCGGAACCGTGAAGACCGCACCACGGTCCGAGAGCAGTTGACCACTGCCACCCAGCCAGCGCGCCGCCGCACGATAACGGGTCAGTTGCACGTCCAGGCGATCCGGCCACACCCGCCGGACATCGGCATTGGCTACCCAGGGCAGCTGCATCAGGGCATTCCGCAGCGCGCGCGGATCCATCCACAGAAAACCCTGCTGTAGGTAAGGCCGCAGCACGGCGTTGACCTCGGGCAAGGGGACTTGGGAC
The DNA here is from genome assembly GCA_021839095.1 of Pseudomonadota bacterium. The sequence goes on from JAKCBU010000188.1 coordinate 3,953, forward strand.
GACAGCCCCTCGATGTGGATGGTTTCGATGGGCATGAAGGATGGGCTGCGCAGGCTCTGCCAGAGAT
>JAKCBU010000189.1 GCA_021839095.1 Pseudomonadota bacterium
GCCCAGGCGGCGCGAGAGCGGCTGCGCTGTGCCGCCATCGCCAGCGCATAGCCCTCCATATCCATACCCCGGCCACGCTCCCGGGCAATATCAGCGGTCAGATCGACGGGGAAGCCAAAGGTATCCGCGAGCCGGAAAATGATTTCGCCGGGGATCGCCGCTTCCGCCCCCAGATCGGCGATGGCTTCTTCCAACAAGCTCAGGCCACGCTCCAGCGTTTCCCGGAAGCGCGTTTCCTCGCGGATCAGGACCTGCTCCACTGCGGACCGCGCCCGCGCCAGCTCCGGAAAAGCGCCCCCCATCTCCGCCACCAGCGGGGCCACCAGTCGATGAAAGAACACCGTCTCCATCCCCAGCTTGCGGCCGTGACGCACGGCGCGGCGGATGATGCGCCGCAACACGTAACCCCGGCCTTCATTCGCGGGCAGCACGCCATCGGTGATGAGAAAACCACAGGCACGGATATGGTCCGCCAGCACCCGCAAGCTCGTGTCCGTCGCCTCCTCACCGCCGTAGACCTGGCCACTGATTTCGGCCGCCGCGGCAATCAGCGGCTTGAAGAGATCCGTCTCATAGTTGTTGTGCACGCCCTGCAGTACCGCGGCGAGGCGTTCCAGGCCCATGCCCGTATCCACGGAGGGCTTGGGCAAGGGCGTCAGCGTGCCGCCGCTGTCGCGGTCGAACTGCATGAACACCAGGTTCCAGATTTCGATATAACGGTCGCCGTCGGCCTCGGGACTGCCGGGAGGGCCGCCGGGGATGTGGGGGCCATGATCATAAAAAATCTCCGAGCAGGGGCCACAGGGTCCGGTGTCCCCCATGCTCCAGAAGTTGTCCTTCTCGCCGCAGCGGGAGAGGCGCTGGGGATCGATGCCGATTTCATTGATCCAGAGGGCGGCCGCTTCGTGATCTTCCTCATAGACCGTGATCCAGAGCCTTTCCGGCGGCAACCCCAGACGCTCGGTGAGAAAGCGCCAGGCAAACGCGATGGCTTCGCGCTTGAAGTAATCGCCGAAGGAGAAATTACCCAGCATCTCGAAAAAAGTGTGATGCCGGGCGGTATAACCCACGTTCTCCAAATCGTTATGCTTGCCGCCGGCCCGCATGCAACGCTGTGAAGAAACGGCACGCCGGTAGGGGCGGCTCTCCAGCCCCAAAAAAACGTCCTTGAAAGGCACCATGCCGGCGTTGGTGAACAGCAGGGTGGGATCGTTACGGGGGATCAACGGGCTGGAGGGCACGATCTGATGCCCCTGCTCCACAAAATAATCCAGAAAAGTTTGGCGAATGGCTTGCGCGTGCATCGGTCTTCCGTGGTTAAACAATGAACAGGTTTTCGTTTTCCGGCGGGAATCAGCCGGCGGGCAGGTCCTCATCCCCGTCCGCCGCCAACACGCGTCGAATCATCTCTCCCGCGAAACCGCGTCCGGTCAGAAAGCGGACCCGCCGGGCGTACTCTTTGGCGTCCGCCGGTGCCGTCCGGCCAAAACGCTTCCGGTACACCGCCTGCGCCTGCTCCAGCCAGTGCGTCTCCGCATCCGCGACGGGTTCGATCCCCGCCCGCCGCAAGTCCTGACGCAGGCGCAACGGCCCATGCCCCTGACGCATGCGGGTACGGGTGAGCATCTCCGCGTAACGTGCGTCATCCTGATGGCCCGCCGCGGCCAGTGCGTCCAGTGCCCGCGTCACATCCTCCGCGTCACATCCGGCGCGGAGCAGTTTGTCACGCAACTCCAGGCGCGCATATTCCCGACGCGCCAGCAGTCGCAGCGCCAGCGCGTAAGGGTCGCGGCGTTCCGCCGACAATTATTCGACCGCAACGGGCGCGGTCACCTCCTCGGCAAAAGCCAAGGGATGGCCGGCCGCGGCCGCCCGTACCCGTTCTTCGATCTGCGCGGCCAGTTCCGGATGTTCCTTGAGATATTGCCGGGCGTTGTCCTTGCCTTGGCCGATACGCTCCCCCTGGTAGCTGTACCAGGCCCCGCTTTTCTCCACGATCTCGAACTTCACACCCAAGTCCACCAACTCGGAGAGGCGGGAGATGCCTTCGCCGTAATAGATAGCGAACTCGGCTTCGCGGAAAGGTGGCGCCACCTTGTTTTTCACCACCTTGACGCGGGTATCGTTACCCACCACTTCGTCGCTTTTCTTGATGGCGCCGATCCGGCGGATATCGAGACGGACGGAGGCGTAGAACTTGAGCGCGTTACCGCCGGTGGTGGTCTCCGGGCTGCCATAGATCACCCCGATTTTCATGCGGATTTGGTTGATGAAGATGACCAGGGTGTTGGTCCGCGAAATATTGGCGGTGAGCTTGCGCAGGGCCTGACTCATCAAACGGGCCTGCAGGCCGACGTGGGAGTCGCCCATATCCCCTTCGATTTCCGCTTTGGGGGTCAATGCGGCCACGGAATCGATCACGATCAGGTCCACCGCCCCCGAACGCACCAGCATGTCGGCGATCTCCAGGGCCTGCTCGCCGGTATCGGGCTGGGAAATCAGCAGGTTTTCCAGATCGACGCCAAGTTTGTGGGCATAGCCGGGGTCGAGAGCATGTTCGGCGTCGATGAAGGCCGCCGTGCCCCCGGCCGCCTGACAACTGGCGATGGCGTGCAGGGTGAGGGTGGTCTTGCCGGAAGACTCCGGACCGTAGATCTCCACCACCCGGCCCCGGGGCAAACCACCCACCCCCAAGGCGAGATCCAGCCCCAGCGAACCGGTGGAGTAGACCGCGATGTCTTTGCTGGCATGGTGATCGCCGAGGCGCATGACGGCGCCCTTGCCAAACTGTTTGTCGATCTGGGCCAGGGCGACCGAGAGGGCCTTGCTGCGCTGTTCGTCCATCATACTTTCCTTCTCCTGTCAGGGGGCTATTCCATCCTTGCAAAACACACGTTTGCAGTGCGCGCGGCGGGACCTGGTCACCCGGAACGGCGGGTCATCGGAACAACCTTTTCCGGCATTCTACCTGAGCGGACGAACGGGGCAAACGGCTGATGGCCAGGGACGGCCCAGGGCGGGCCGCCGCTCGCCGCGCGAACTCGCGGCGACTTCAGTTCCGACGCAGCAAGAGCCCGAGCAATCCCCCCAGGGCCACCGAACCCGCCGCATATTGTACCGACCAGCGATCGCCCGAAAAATGGCAGGTCCGCACCCGCGCTCCGGTATCCCGCGCACCCCAGGCGATGCAGACGGTGCCCACGGGTTTGCCGGACACCGCGCCCCCCGGTCCCGCGATACCGGTGATGGCCGCCGCGATGTCGGCGTCACGCAATGCGCCCGCCAGCATTTCCAGCGCGGTCTCCTCCGCCACGGCCCCGACCCGCGCGAGAGTGCTTTCCCGCACCCGCAGCCATCGCCTTTTCGCGGCGTTGCCATAGGTGACGAATCCGTGACGCAGGAGTGCCGAGGAACCGGGCAGGGCGGTGATCCGCGCGGCGAGGCCGCCGCCCGTGCAAGACTCCGCCAAGGCGAGCCGAGGGCCCTGCGCACCCGCCTGCTGGAGCAGGGACCATTCCGGCGGGGCCATTTCCAACGGCAAGGCCGCGTCCGTCCCCGTTTCAACCCAGTATTCGCCCGGCAGAATCTCCGGCCCGGGACCGGTATCGGTGAACACGCTCCAGGGCGTCGCGCAAACCGGCAGAGACGCGCGCGCCCAATCCCTCAATCCGGCCCAGTCACCAGCAGACAGATGGGTGCGCGATGGTGATTTCATCCAGTCCGCCACGTTCGCAAATTCCCCAAGGGCCAAAGCCGCGACGGGACAATCCGGGAGCGTGGCGACGAGTTCCACTCCGGTCTCCACCCCGGCGCGCCGGGCCCAGGCCGCCAGACGCTGCGCATCGGGCAAGGCGGCGGGCCGCATGGGCAGAAATATCCGTAAACCCGCCGGATTCACCTCCGTCACCACCAGCCCGTCCACGGCATCAGCCGCAAGATCATCAGCGCCGGGATCGCCGCGGCCATATCATCGAGCATAAGATCG
>JAKCBU010000190.1 GCA_021839095.1 Pseudomonadota bacterium
CCCAACCCCGTCCGTCCCCGGAACAAATCCATCTGATTCAATACGTGGCTGACATCGAATCGTATCAACATCTGTATAGGGGCGCCGACCGGTATCCGCGGATAGGCGATGCCAGTCCCTCCTATCTCTGGTGTGAGGAGGCCCCGGAGCGTATTCATGCCGTGCAACCCGAAGCGCGGATCATCGTCATCCTGCGCGACCCGGTACAACGGGCCTACGCCCAGTATCTCATGGACTTCAACGAGGGCGTCCTCGATCTGCCTTTCATGGAAGCGTTGCAAAAGGACTGGGCCCGGCCTGACAAAGGTTGGGGGATATCCCAGCTCTACGTGGAGCTGGGACGTTATACGGCGCAGATCGACCGTTACCGGCGGCGCTTCGGCGCAGATCGTGTGCACGTTTGCCTCCTCGAAGACCTCAAAAAAACCCCGCTGGCCGTGCTGGAAGGCATTGCCGATTTTCTGGAGATCGACCGTGCGGCAATGGGTGCCATTGACTTGCAAACGGCCCATAACGCGCACCGGCTGCCGCGCGGGAATTGGGCCCGCCGTCTGGCGGGCGGCCGTTTTAGCCGCCACATCGGCGAGCATTTTTTCCCCCACGCTTGGGGCGAGTTCATCTGGCGGCACGTCTTCCTGAGAGAAGGTCGCAAACCCCCCATGGAGCGGGAAGCCCGCCGTTTTCTGCAAGACATGTATACCCCGGAAATAGAACGGCTGGAGCATTTGCTGGGCCGCTCCCTGCCGGAATTACGAATCTCGTGGAATTCCGGGGATTCCACGGACGATCCCCTTTCCTCCGCCTTGCCCGGGAAGTCCCCCCACCATTCCTGAACGCCGCCTCCGGGCCATCCAGGCTTGCCGCCCCCTCTCTCCTCTACTATGGTTAGTCTGGGGCCGGGAATCGGATTTACCAGCGGGAGGGGGCATGTCCAGTAAGTACATTCGGTTTTTCAAAGAAATCCACATGGAAGACGTGCCCCTGATGGGGGGTAAGAATGCCTCGCTGGGGGAAATGTACCGGGAGCTGACCCCGCAGGGCGTGAAGGTTCCCAATGGCTTCGCCATCACCAGTGAGGCCTACCGCCACCTGCTGGATCAGGCGAACGCCTGGCCGGCGCTGCATGCGGCACTGGATGGTCTGGACCCCACCAACATCACCGACTTGACTCAGCGGGGTGCCCGGGCGCGCGAAATCGTCTATAGCGCGCCGCTTCCAGCCGATTTGCAGGCGGAGATTCTGGCGGGCTATGCCGAACTGCGCGAGGAGTATGGAGAAACACTGTCGGTGGCGGTCCGCTCTTCGGCGACCGCCGAGGACTTGCCCACCGCCAGTTTCGCCGGCCAGCAGGACACCTATCTCAATATCGCCGGTGAAGTCGCCTTGCTGGATGCCTGCAAACGCTGCTTCGCCAGTCTTTTTACCGATCGCGCCATTCACTACCGGATGGATCAGGGCTTCGACCATTTCAAGGTCGCGCTCTCCATCGGCGTCATGAAGATGGTGCGCTCGGATAAGGCGACCAGCGGCGTGATGTTTTCACTGGATACCGAAACGGGCTTCCGCGACGTGGTCTTCATCACCGCCTCCTGGGGACTCGGCGAGAATGTGGTGCAGGGCGCCGTGGACCCCGACGAATTCTATGTGTTCAAGCCCGCCTTTCAACGCGGCAAAAAGGCGGTTTTGAGACGGGTGATGGGGACCAAGAAGATCAAGATGATCTATACCGAGGGAGACACGCGGCACAGCACCCGCAATGTCGCCACCCACCGCCATGAACAGGAGAGCTTCTGCCTGACCGATGCGGACGTGCTGGCCCTGGCCGACTATGCCATCAAGGTCGAACGGCACTACAGCCAGAAAATACACGAAAACAGACCCATGGATATGGAATGGGCGAAGGACGGTCTGGACGGGCAACTGTACATGATTCAGGCCCGGCCGGAAACGGTGGCTTCGCAGAAAAAGGGCCAGATGCTCGAGGAGTACATCCTCGGTGGCCAGGGCACCGTGCTGGCGCAAGGACGCGCCGTCGGCGGCAAGATCGCTTCCGGGCCGGTGCATGTTATCAGCGATGTGCGGCAACTGGCGGACTTCAAACCCGGAGAAGTGCTGGTGGCGGATACCACCAGTCCCGATTGGGAGCCCATCATGAAGGAGGCCGCCGCCATCGTGACCAACCGCGGCGGACGCACCTGCCACGCCGCCATCATCGCGCGGGAGCTGGGCATTCCCGCAGTCGTCGGAGCCGACCATGCGACCACCACATTAAAAGATGGCGATTATGTGACCATTTCCTGCGCCAAGGGCGACGTCGGCAACGTCTATGCGGGGGTCGTGCCCTTCACCGTGCGTCAAACCGATCTCTCCACACTACCCCGCCCGGAAACGGAGATCATGATCAACCTCGGGAATCCGGAAATCGCCTTTCAGACATCCATGCTACCCAACGACGGCGTCGGATTGGCGCGGATGGAGTTCATCATCAACCATACGATCAAGGCCCATCCCATGGCGTTACTCCACCCCGAAAAGGTGGAAGACGTCCATGAACAGAAAGCGCTGGTGGCGTTGACCCAAGGCTACGCCCAAGCCGCCGATTTCTTTGTGGAGCGACTATCGGAGGGCATCGGGACCATCGCGGCGGCGTTTTACCCAAAGCCGGTGGTGGTGCGCATGTCGGACTTTAAAAGCAATGAATATGCCGCTCTATTGGGCGGGCGCTGGTTCGAACCGCGGGAAGACAATCCCATGCTCGGTTTCCGCGGCGCGTCCCGCTATGCGCATCCCGCCTACACGGAGGGTTTTCGCTTGGAATGCCGCGCCATGAAGCGGGTACGTGAAGAGATGGGTCTGGACAATGTCATTCTCATGTTGCCCTTTGTGCGCCGGGTGAAAGAAGCGGACGATGTCTTGGCGAAGATGGCGGAGTTCGGTCTGCACCGCGGCGAAGATGGCCTGCAGATTTATGCCATGTGCGAAGTGCCCAACAATGTCATTCTGATCGATCAGTTCGCCAAACGCTTCGACGGCTTCTCCATCGGCAGTAATGACCTGACCCAGCTGACGTTGGGGGTGGATCGCGACTCGGCCACCGTCGCCTATGACTATGACGAGCGGGATGACGGGGTCAAAGAAATGATCCGTCTGGCGGTCGAGGGCTGCGCCCGCAATGGCATTCACTCCGGGCTTTGCGGACAGGCGCCTTCGGATTATCCGGAGATGGCGGAGTTTCTGGTGCGGATCGGTATCCAGTCCATGAGCCTGAACCCGGACACGGTGCTGGCCACCACTCTGCATGTGCTGGACGTGGAAAAAACGCGAAGGGGAGAGACATGAAGGTCAACCCGGTATTACTGGTGATTTTCGACGGCTTCGGCCTCAACCCCAATCGGGCCTTCAATGGCTGGGCGCAAGCCCACACACCGCATCTCGATCACTATTTCGCGAGTTTTCCCCATACCGCGTTACAGGCCTCGGGACGGGCGGTGGGTCTGCCGGACGGCCAGTTCGGCAATTCGGAGGTGGGTCACCTTACCCTGGGTTCAGGACGGATGCTCAAACAAGACCTCGTGCGCATCTCCGACAGCCTGGAGGAGGGCAGTTTTGCCCGGACTCCCGCCTGGCAGGACACCATCAGGGGTGCCAAACGCCTGCATCTCGTAGGCATGGTTTCCGATGGCGGTGTGCACTCCCATATCGATCATTTACTGGGCATCCTGCCACTGGTGGTGGCAGCGGGAATGGAGCCCGTCCTCCACATGATTACCGACGGCCGGGATACGGCGCCACGGTGCGCCGATATCTATGCACGGCAAGTGGACGCTACCTTACGGAGACTCGGCAAGGGCCGCATTGCCACCGTCTGCGGGCGCTACACCGCCATGGATCGCGCCGGGCATTGGGACCGCACACAACAAGCCTGGGCGGCCCTGCGGCATGGCGAGGGTGTACAAGCGGACACGGCCGAG
>JAKCBU010000191.1:0-2344 GCA_021839095.1 Pseudomonadota bacterium
AACGCTGAATGAGATTGGTGCCGAGATCCGTGAACGGCTGATTCACATGGCCCACGATCCGCAGGTGGTGGTGCGGTTGGTGAAGAATCATGCCCAGAGCATTACGGTGGTGGGCAACGTGAAAAACAGCACCATGGTGCCCATGATTCCGGGCGGGGTCAGCGTACTGCAGGCCATAGCGGCGGCGGGTGGCGTGGTCAAGCCGGTCAACAAGGTGACCATACAGTTGTCCCGCGGCGGCAAAGTGCTGCAATTGCCCCTGGAAGAAGTCATCCGCAATCCCCGTGAGGACGTTTCTTTGCGTGGTGGCGATGTGTTGACGGCACTGTATAAACCCTTGCAGGTGACCGTGATGGGCGCCACTAAAGAGGCCAAGGAAGTGGACTTTCAGGCCTCGGGCATCAGTCTGGCCCAGGCCCTGGCGCAGGCGGGGGGGCTCAATGGCAATCAGGCCGATGCCAAGGCGGTCTTTGTGTTCCGCTTGGAGAAGCCGTCTTTGCTGCCACACTGGCCGAAACCCGTGCAGACCCTTGCCAATGGCGAAGTGCCGGTGGTATTCCGTTTTGATTTCAGCAATCCGGCCACCCTCTTCGCGGCACAGGCGTTCCCGATTCAAAATCATGATCTGATTTATGTGGCATCGGCGCCGATCACCGATCTGCAGAAGTTCCTGGGGCTGATCGTGGAGATGGTCTATCCGATTCAGGGTCTGACGACGGCGGGTGTGGTCCCTTAGGAATCGCGCATGAGTGGATTTGGTGACGCGCCGGTTTTTCTGGATGTGACCCGCCTGCTGCACCGCCTGATGCGAGGACGAATGCCGACCGGGGTGGATCGCGTGTGTCTCGCCTATGTGCGGCACTTTCATCATCGGGCGCGGGCGATGGTGATCTGGGGCGGTGTCGCGGTAGGCTTGTCACCATCGGCTTCCGTGGCGCTTTTCGACCGGCTGGTGGGCTGGGAAGATGGTCAGCGTGTTGCCAGTTTGGGGAGTATTCTGGGGGGATTGCTCAAATGGCCGCTGCGCGCGGTGCCTGCCGGGAGCTGGGTGCTCAATATGGGGCACAGCGGGCTGGACCGGCGGAGTTATCTTGGCTGGCTACGCCGTAAGAACATACGCTTGCTGGTGATGGTCCATGACCTGATTCCCATTACCCACGCGCAATTTTGTCAGGCGGGCGCGGCAGACCGTCATCTGCGGCGAATGGACTTGATTCTGGGGGCGGCGGAAGGGATCGTCAGCAATTCCCGGCATACGGCGGAGATGCTCGCCGACCATGCCCGGCAGATGGGAGCAGTGGTGCCGCCGGTGGCGGTCATCCCGCTGGGCGCCAAAAAATATTGGACGGCCTGTGAGGAGGAGCCGGGCGCGGTAGCGGAGCCTTATTTCGTGATGGTGGGGACGCTGGAGCCCCGTAAAAACCATGCGTTCGTGTTGCATCTGTGGCAACGTATGCTGGACGAATGGAGCGCTGCGGAGATTCCGCACCTGTTGGTCATTGGGCAAATCGGCTGGATGTGCAGTGGGGTGGTCCATCGGTTGATGACCGACGAGCGCATGAAACCGCGTGTGCATCTGATGACGGATTGTGACGATGCCCGGCTCGGACATTATTTGCGCCATGCCCGCGCGATGCTTTTTCCTTCTCATGCGGAGGGCTACGGATTACCTCTGCTGGAGGCGCTGGATTTGGGTGTGCCGGTGCTGGCGAGTCCGTTGCCGGTGTTTCGCGAGATGGCGGGTTCGGTACCGGATTACCTCGATCTGGCCGACGAGGACGCGTGGCTGGGGGCGATTCACGATTATGCGCAACCTGCGCATGCACGACGGGAGGCGCAATTGCACCGTCTGCGGGGATTTTCGGTACCCAGCTGGTCTGATCACTTTTCTGACTTCGAAAACTTCGTGAGCCGTCTATGAAAAGCAAAAAAATCGCGATCGTTGGTTATGCGTCGCGCTTGCCGCAAACATCGGATGCCGCCTTTTGGGAAGACTTGCTGGCGGGCCGAAATCTGGTGACGCGAGTGGCGGAGGACCGCTGGGCGCAGTACGGTCTCGAGCATCCGTCACGCGCCCATCCGGGGAGCTCGGTGACCTTTGCGGCGGGTTCGCTGGGGGATGTGGCCGGATTCGATGCGGGGTTTTTTCGCATTTCCCCGCGCGAGGCGGCGACCATGGACCCACAGCAGCGTCTGCTGCTGGAAATGAGCTGGGAGGCTTTCGCCCATGCCGGTTTCCCGGTTTCCCGGTTGCGCGGGAGCCGTTGCGGCGTATTCATCGGCCTCGCCAGTACCGATTATGGCTACCGGATGGCCGATGACCTGGCGGCCATCGGCGCGAACT
>JAKCBU010000191.1:2354-3959 GCA_021839095.1 Pseudomonadota bacterium
TCGACGGCGAGCATCGCGGCGAATCGCCTGTCCTATTTTTATGATCTGCAGGGGCCGAGCATGGTGGTGGATACGGCCTGCTCTTCGGCACTGGTCGCTTTTCATCAGGCTTGCCAGTCGCTGTTGCACGGTGAGAGCGATCTGGCGCTGACCGGGGCCATCAATCTGCATCTGCATCCTTTTAGTTTTCTGATTTTTTCCAAGGCGTCCATGCTTTCTGCCGATGGCCGCTCACGCCCCTTTGACGCGGCGGCGGATGGCTATGTGCGCGCGGAGGGCGGTGGAGTCTTCGTGCTCAAGGAGTATGCGGCGGCGCTGCGCGACGGGGATCGCATCCTGGCGGTGGTGGCCCATACCGCCATCAATACGGATGGACATAAGGCGGGGTTGACCATACCGCGGGTGGAGGCGCAGGCGGCCTTGCTCACCGCGGCTTATGCGGCGGCGGGCATCGATCCCGATGCCGTGGATTATATCGAGGCGCATGGTACCGGTACGGCGGTTGGCGACCCCCTGGAAGTGGAGGCCATTGGTCGCGCACTGGGCGCCCGGCGGCGCGCCGACAACCCGCTGCCGCTGGGCTCGGTAAAGAGCAATCTGGGGCATATGGAGACGGCATCGGGGGTGCCCGGATTGTTGAAGGCCATTCACTGCCTGCAGCAGCGGACCGTACCGGCGACGATCGGCGTGACGCGACTGAATCCGCGCCTGCCGTTGGCGGATTTCGGCCTGGAGGTGGTGACTGCGGCGCGCCCTTTGCGTGCCGCAGGGCCGCTGAGAATCGGGGTGAATTCCTTCGGTTTCGGTGGTGCCAATGCCCATGTGATATTGGAGCGGGCGGCGGAGCCCCGGCGGCGGGTGCGTTTACCCGGAAAGATGCGCCGTGCGCGGCGTTGGCCGCTGTTGCTGTCGGCGGCGACGCCGACCGCTTTGCGACAGGTGGCGGCGGATTTCGCCGGGGTGCTGACGGGGGTGGCGGAGCAGGATTACGCCCGCCGCTATCAGGCGAACTTCCGGAGCGAGCGCTTGGGTCAGCGCGCCCTGTTCTGGGGTGGTGACGGATACGACCTGGCAGCGGATGTGCGCGCTTTTGCCGCCGGTGAGGATGCGTCCCCGGCCGCGCTGGGGCGCGGACTGGAAGCGCCGCGCGGCCCGGTATTTCTCTATTCCGGAAATGGCTGCCAATGGGCAGGCATGGGCCGGGTCCTGCTGAATGAGCCGGTGTTCACGCAAACGCTGGCGGCGATAGACGCGATCTTTCTGCCGCTGGCGGGTTATGCTTTGCGGGATGAGTTGGCGGGCTTGCTCGGTGAGGAACGCTATGCGCTGACGGAATTCGCCCAGCCGGCGCTTTTTGCGCTCCAGGTGGGGGCCACGGAGTGCTTGCGCGCGCTGGGCATCGAACCGGTGGCGGTGGCCGGGCACAGCGTTGGTGAAGTGGCGGCGGCATGGGCCTGTGGCGGTTTGAATCTCGCGGATGCCGTCCGGGTGATCTACGAGCGTAGTCGTTTGCAGAGCCAGTCGCGGGGACTGGGACAGATGACGGCAGTGGCGGCTGACGCGGATACGGTCATGGGGTGGTTGCGAGACTGGGCTCTGGCGGAC
>JAKCBU010000192.1 GCA_021839095.1 Pseudomonadota bacterium
GTGACGCCGTGCCATTGCGGCAATTGGGGCGAGACTTCGGTATCGACCCGCAACGGATGCGCTGGACGGGTTTCGGTGAGGAGAAGCCGGTGGCCGCACCGGTGTGGGCGGGACAGGCACAGTGGGACAACCTGGCGCTGGCGGTGGCCGCCGTATCGACTTTGCGCACGCGATTGCCCGTACCCGATGCGGCGGTTTCGGCATGGACGCGGGTACCGAAATTGCCGGGACGCTGCCAGTGGCTTCAGCCCTGGGGCAAGGACGCCCCGCGCATGCTGGTGGATGTGGCTCATAACCCCCAGGCGGCCCGGCAATTGGCGGCCTTGCTGGCGGCGCGAAAGGGATCTGGGCGTTGTGTGGCGCTGGTGGGTATGTTGGCGGACAAGGATATTGCCGGGACGCTCGCACCGTTGCTGGATTGGGTCGATATCTGGCATACGCTGGATATCGCCGACACGCCGCGGGCGGCGACCGCCGCGCGGCTCTGCCACATACTCGAAGACGCGGGAGCGACGGCGGTCTCCGGCGGGAGCCTGGACCAGGCCCTGGAGGCGGCGAGACGGACCTTGCGGGGGGAAGGTGTACTGCTGTGTTTCGGCTCGTTTCATCTCGTCAAGCAGTTGCCCGTGGCGTGGTTTCTGGAGGAAACGGCATGTTCTGGGTAGATGCCACCACCGTGGGGCTGGTGGCCCTGTCCGCTTTTTGGGGGCTTTTTCGTGGTATGGTGCGGGAGTTTTTTTCCCTGGTGGCATGGATCGGCGGGATTTATGTGGCTTGGCACTGGGGCGCCCGCTGGCTCGCGCCCCAGCTTTCGCTGCGGATTCCCGCGGATTGGCGGGTGGCCATCGCCAGCCTGCTGCTCTTTTTTGCGTGTCTCATCGCTGGTACCCTGTGCGCTTTCGTTGTCCGTAAGTTATTATACGGCATTGGTTTCGGGGCGACGGATCGGTTTTTAGGCGCCTTTTTCGGTTTTCTGCGTGGATTGGTGCTGGTCGCCATCGTGGTGGCGTTGGCACAGTCGTCGGCTTTGTCCCATACGTCGTGGTGGGCAGGCTCTTGGCTGGCGCAACCGTTGGTGCAACACTGGTCGCAATCGTTGACGGCACCTGCCGTATCCTATTTGGAGTCACAAAAAATTGCAAAATGACAACGTGGTGCCATACGCCGTGGATGACGACCATTTTCACGACGAATGCGGAGTGATTGGCGTATTCGGTCATCCGGAAGCGGCCAACTTGGCTTACCTCGGCCTCTACGCCCTGCAACATCGCGGGCAGGAGTCGGCGGGCATCGTCTCCGGGGATCAGGGTAAGCTCTTCGTGCAGCGTGGCATGGGACGGGTGGCCGATGTCTTCGGGCAGGAGCAGATCGGCAAGCTGCCCGGCGAACAGGCTATCGGGCATGTGCGTTATTCGACGGCCGGCGACTCGGTTTTGCGGAATACCCAGCCGATTTTTATCAATTATCGGCATGGCAGCTTTGCCATCGGGCACAATGGCAACCTGGTCAACGCGGCGGATCTGCGGACTCGCCTGGAACGGGAGGGGGCCATCTTCCACACGGACATGGACACGGAAGTTATCGTGCATCTACTCGCGCGCGTGCCGGGCGAGGATACGGGGATGCGGCTCGCGGCGGCGCTACAGCAGGTTTCGGGCGCGTATTCTCTGGTGTGTTTGACGGAAAGTCGCCTGATCGGCGTGCGCGATCCCATGGGGTTTCGTCCCCTGGTGCTGGGACGGTTGATCGATTCCGGCGGTTTTGTGCTGGCCTCGGAAACCTGCGCTCTCGACCTGATGGGGGCGGATTTCGTGCGCGACATCGAGCCGGGTGAACTGGTGGTCATTTCCAAGGAGGGCATCGAGAGCCGCAGACCCTTTGTGGCGACAGACCGGCGGATGTGTGTCTTCGAATACATCTATTTTGCCCGTCCGGACAGCGTGCTGGATGGGATCCATGTTTATTCGGCGCGTAAGCGCATCGGGCAGGCGCTGGCGCGTCTGCATCCGCGTGACGCGGATCTCGTGGTCCCCGTGCCCGATTCCGGGGTGGCGGCCGCCATGGGTTATGCGGAAGCCTCCGGCTTGCCCTTCGAACTGGGGCTGATTCGTAATCACTACGTGGGCCGCACTTTCATTCAACCCGCGCAGCGGGGCCGCGACTTTGGGGTCAAGGTCAAACTCAATGTCCAGCCCAACATTTTGCGGGGTAAGCGGGTGGTGCTGGTGGATGATTCCATCGTCCGGGGGACGACCAGCGCCAAGATTGTCAGTCTGGTACGGGCTGCCGGCGCGCGGGAAGTGCATTTCGTAGTGAGCGCTCCACCCACCACGGGGCCTTGTTACTATGGGATAGATACGCCGGACCGCTCCCAGTTGATCGCGGCCCAGCACAGCATTGAGGAGGTACGCAAGGTCATAGGTGCCGACAGCCTCGGCTATACCAGTCTGGAGGCCCTCTATGAAGCGATGGGCGGACGGGAGCAGGGTTTCTGTGATGCGTGCTTCAGTGACGACTACCCGTTGCCCACGCCGGAGGGGCACGGCTCGCGCCAATTGCATCTGATCAAGGATCTGCGATGAACTCCAAGGATCGCCACCCGGATTGGGCCGCCCACCTTCACCCCGAAACTCTCGCCATCCGGGCCGGTATTCATCGCACCCGGGAGCAGGAGCACAGCGAGGCCATCTTCCCGACCTCCAGCTTTGTTTTCGCTTCGGCGGAGGAGGCGGCGGAGCGTTTTGCCGGGCGTGCGCCGGGGAATATTTATGCCCGCTTCACCAATCCGACAGTGCGCACTTTCGAGGAGCGCCTGGCGGCGTTGGAGGGCGCTGAAGCCTGCGTGGCCACGGCATCCGGCATGGCCGCCTGTCTGACCGTGTTCATGGGACTGCTCAAGGCGGGCGATCATATCGTCGCCTCTCGCGCCATCTTTGGCACTACGGTGCAACTGCTCACGAATATCCTGGGGCGCTTCGGGGTAGAGACCACCTTTGTGCCGCTGGCGGATGTGGCGAGCTGGCGGGCGGCACTACGTCCCAACACCCGGATGCTCTTCCTTGAAACGCCTTCCAATCCGCTCACCGAGATTGGTGATATACGGGCCTTGGCGGCGCTGGCCCATGCCCATGCCGCCTGGCTGGTGGTGGATAATTGTTTTTGTACGCCGGCCTTGCAGCAGCCCTTGCAGTTTGGTGCCGATCTGGTGATTCACTCCGCCACCAAATATCTGGACGGGCAGGGGAGAACCTTGGGCGGAGCGGTCTGCGGCAGTACCGAACTGCTCAACAGCGGGCCACGCAATTTCGTCCGCACCGCGGGTCCGAGCCTCAGCCCTTTCAATGCCTGGGTGCAACTCAAGGGCTTGGAGACCCTCGGACTGCGCATGGAACGTCACTGCGCCAACGCCCAGCGGATTGCCGAATGGCTGGAGGCACGGCCGGAAGTGGCTCGGGTCTATTATCCGGGCCTCCAGAATCATCCGCAGCAGGCGTTGGCGGCGCTTCAGCAGCGTCTGCCGGGCGCCATCCTGTCCTTCGATCTGCGCGGTGGGCAGGCAGCGGCCTGGACTTTCGTGGATGCCCTGCGCTTGCTTTCCCTGACCGCCAATCTCGGGGATGCCAAGACCACCATCACCCATCCCGCCAGCACGACCCACAGCCGGGTCGGCGTGGAGGCGCGGGCGGCGGCGGGCATTGGCGATGGCTTGCTGCGCATCAGTGTCGGGCTGGAACATGTCGATGACCTCCGTGATGATCTGGAACGCGGCTTCGCCGCTCTTGCGGCCTGCTGATTTGCGCTATGCTTGGACAAACATGGGGTTCCTTGCCCCTTTTTACCCTACGGAGATCATGAAATGACAAGATTCCGTGCATTACAACGTTATGGACTCAAGCCGGATACGCGTATCTGTATGTTCGATAGCGGGGTACTGTTACCGGTGGCACCCGATGAT
>JAKCBU010000193.1 GCA_021839095.1 Pseudomonadota bacterium
GGTGGATGGCGGGGAAAAGAGCACCCCCGGCGGCGATAATCTCAAGCGGTTCAAAGAGCGCATCAACGAGATTCAGGGCCGACTGTCGAGTTTTCTCAAAATACGTCGTATGGAAGACATCCTTGAGGATCGGACCGGAGAAATCATTAACAGCGAGATACTGCAGTACCTGGAGTATTGCGTGAGCTTTCGCAACCGGCCCTTTCGGCTATCCATGGTCCCCATGTATCTGGACTCGGTGCTGGGTCGGCATGAACTGGTGACCGGATTCAATCCTCGCATCGACAACCAGGCCATCGCCTGCCTCGCCATCGAGGGCTTCCCGGCCATGACGTCTCCCGGCATTCTGGACTTTCTGTCCCGGCTACCCGTCAGTTACCGCTGGTCCAACCGCTTCATTTATCTGGATCCGATTCAGGCCGAAAAGGAGATCAACCGTTATCGGTCACGCTGGAGCCAGAAGCGCAAGTCGGCTCTCAATGTCGTCCGGGAGAGTCAGGGCGGGCAGGCCACGCACATCAACATCCACGCCGATCAGCAGACGAATGATACTGTCGTGGCGATGGCTGAGGCGTCCAGCGGCGCGGTGCGCTTCGGATACTACACCAGCGTCATCCTGTTGGCCCATGAAAGCGAGAAAGTGGTCATGGACACGGCGCGGGAGGTCCAGAAGGTCATAGAAAATGCAGGCTTCGGGGTCCGCATCGAGGACGTGAACGCCGTGGAAGCCCTCATGGGTTCCATGCCGGGAAACACTTACGCCAACGTCCGGCGGCCCCTGATCCACACGTTGAATCTGGCGCATCTCCTGCCCTTCACCAGTGTTTGGCCGGGACCGGACGAAAACTCCTGCCCGTTCTATCCACCGCACAGCGCGGTGCTGATGCACGCGAATACCGATGGCAGCACGCCGTTTCGCATTTCGCTGCATGCGGGGGACATTGGTCACAGCGTCATTCTCGGCCCCACCGGCATGGGAAAAAGTACCCTTCTGGCATTGGCCGTGGCCCAGCAGTTCCGTTACCCCAACGCCCAGGTCTTCGCGTTCGACAAGGGGTATTCCATGTTGCCCCTGGTCTCCGCCGCCGGTGGCCAACACTACGACATTGGCGGTGACGCCCATGATCTGGCGTTCTGTCCCCTGGGCATGGTGGACAAACCCTCGGAGCAGTCCTGGGCGGCGGAGTGGGTCGAGGGACTGGTTGCCCTGCAACTGGGCAAAGACACCCCCATCACGCCGCGCATGCGCGATGAAATCTATCGCGCCATCGTTCAGTTGGGATCCAGCACCACGGAGATGCGGCAACGGACTCTGGGATCTCTGGTGACCATCATCCAGGACGACGACCTGCGTGACGCATTGAAATACTACACGCTGAAAGGCCCCGCCGGGCACCTGCTGGACGCCGAGAGCGACGGCCTGGGCGATGACATCTTCCAGGTCTTCGAGATGGAGCACCTGATGAACCTGGGCGAAAAAATCCTGTTGCCCACGCTCCTGTATCTCTTCCATCGCATCGAGCAGCGATTCAAAGGACAGCCGAGCCTGCTGGTTCTGGATGAGGCCTGGGTCATGCTGGGGCACGACGTGTTCAGGGCAAAAATCCGGGAATGGCTGAAAGTACTGCGCAAGGCCAACGTCGCTGTCGTTTTTGCGACCCAAAGCCTTTCCGACCTGATCAAGTCCGGCATCGCGGATGTCATCTTCGAGTCCTGCCCGACCAAGATCCTCCTGCCCAACCCGGAAGCCATGACCGATCAGTCGCGCCCGCTCTACGAATCCGTGGGGCTGAACCAGCGCCAGATCGAGATTCTGGCCAATGCCATCCCGAAGCGCCAGTACTACATGATGCACCCCGATGGACGGCGGCTTTTTGAACTCGGCCTGTCCGGCCCGGAGCTGGCCTTCGTCGGCGCGAGCGGAAAGGAGGATATCGCCCGTATCCGGGAGCTTCGCGACCTCTACGACTGGAAGTGGCCGGCCCAGTGGTTGCGGGAACGCGGGCAGACCAAGGCCGCTGACCTCTGGGATTCGTACTAATTCATGCACAACTTCAAATACAGGAGCTATCGCCATGTTTTATTTTCATGATCCGTTGATGAATGCCGTGTCCTCACCCGTCATTACGCCCGCGATTACGCGGGTGGTAGAAGCGCCGGTCTCACCACTCGCGCCACCGAAAGGATGGCAGTGGGCGAACGCCAAATCCAGTTCGGCGGTTGCACCGGGCACGGTTGCAGGTGGTGATGTGGATCCGGGAAAGAAAAGGCCTTTGCCCTCTCCCGCCACCCCATCGCCAAAACCGGCTCCAGCCCCGCACGCGCCCGTAAACCCCTGCTCAGGGGATTCAGCACCAACGACACCGGCCTGGCAACCGCCGAAGGGCTACATCTTGTGGACGGGTCATTACTCCGCCGCACAGACCAAAGCCCAGCCATCGGCGGCACTTCCGACCTGGAGCATCGTCTCCTGGAGGAACCTTGCGCCGCGCAGCATCACGGGGACCAGAGAGGAGGCCATCTCCCAGGTCGAGAGCGATCTGGCGGCGGCGGGCGTCCATCACCTGGATATCCAGGTCTATGCCGCGGTGCATACCATTGTCGCATTAAAAGCAAAAGCATAAATCGCATGGACGTCGCAAACAGTCAGTCCATTTCTGAAGTCAACCGGCAACTGAAAGATCGGTATCCGGGGCCGTGTGGCCCCCGGTACTGGCTGATGGATGAGGGTGGCGGAATCGTCGTGCGCGGCTGGCGGCTGGAACTCAACGGAACGCCCATGGGCGACCATCTGGCCGTGTGCCGCACGGTGGATGAGGCGCTGAACTGGATCGATACGCACAGCGGCTGATAGCACCCTTCCCTTCGCAGAGTGCATCCCTTCATTTTCACGGATACCGCCTTCGCGTCCGGCCCAGAATCTTGCTCGGCATTTTCAATAGGTGTCAGTGGTTGCCGCCGATGTCCAACAGGCTCGCGGCGGCCCCACAGATAAAGGATACCGGAAAACCAGAAACGGAAGGAGACATGACATGGCTGTGGCAGTCGATGAAATGCGCGCGCGGCTCCAGTTGCCGCCCACAAAATCCGCCAGCCTCTGGCGGGGGATGTATTCTGATGGAATACGCCTGGGCCTCTGGACCGGATACGACAAGTTCACCACGCCAGCCAGCAAGGAGGCTATCAAGAAGGGTGGCTTTGCATGGCTCGGGGAAAAGAAGATCTGGTGCGGGCCGCTGAGTAAAGCGCGGTCCACCATCGAGGACCTTGCCCATGGCTGGCCGCATCAGCATCCGTTGGAGCAGGGCATGGCGATTCTGGAGAAGGCCATGCGACAGCCGGAACCCTTCTGGGCCATGGCCGTCCGGCCAAGGCTGGATCAGAAGCGCGAAAATGGACCATGGATATTTTCCTTCCCCTACGACCAGACCACTATCACTTTTCTCAAGCGGTCGGGCCGTGCGCAGTGGGACGCGGGAGCCCAGGCATGGGTCATCGAGGGAGAGAAGGAGGATGTCCTGGCGCTGCTGGAGACCGCCGCCATACCGGAACGGTATATCGCGGTTCACCGCTTCGGCGAGCCGTTCCAGTTGACGCCAGCCGCCGGCGGCTGGACGCCTTATCTGGTCGGTGTGGATGGGGACGACGTGGAGACCGAGCGGGTGAAATTACAGGTCGATGGCGCGGAGATGCCCCTGGAATCCAGCATGAGCGCGGAGGAAAAGGCCAAACTTAAGGCCATGGAAGAGGCCAAGGCCAAGCGTGAGGAAGCCATCCAGCGGGCATTTTATGAGCCTATGGCCCTGCTGCCCGTGGAAGAAAGCGTCATCGAGGATATTGCTGTTCGCTGTTCCTTGATGCCCCACCAGAATGATGGAGTTCGACACTTCCTGACCAGGACCTGCGCCCTCAACGGCGATGACATGGGCCTGGGCAAGACCCGGCAAACTA
>JAKCBU010000194.1 GCA_021839095.1 Pseudomonadota bacterium
CTTGGGACGCGGCACCGATCTGGTGGTGTCGTTCATTCAGAGCGCACCGGCGGTGGCGCGCGAGTTGGGCGAGGACGCGGTCAGCGAACTGCTTGCCGCCGCCATCAAGATGTACTCCAAGACGAGCGCTACCGTCATTGCCGCGATGTTTTCCACCAGTCCCGTGGCTGCTGCGCGACTGGGTGATCCCGAGCTGTTCCGTGGCTATTTGCACTTGCTCGACACCCTGCTCGCGCAGGCGCCGCGCGGGGTGCGTCCGATGCTGGATCACCTCAGCACACTCCTGGGCCAGCTTACCCTGGGCGGGCTGCGGCGCTGGGCGCTGTGGGGCGCGCAGACGCACAAGACTGACTTCGACGGCCAGGCAAAATATTTCGCGCTGGAAAGCCCGGAATCCATCGGCGTACTGCAAAAGGAACGCAAGGGTACGCTGTTCATCGATGTGCAGCGCCGCATCGGCATGTATTTGCGCGCTTTGTGGGGCCGCGATTTCTTCATGCGTCCCACCAGCGGCGACTTCGAGCAGCGCGAAGGCTACCGCCCCTCCATCGAGGGGTACATCATACATCTCCCCGATGCTTACGATGATTTCGTATTCCATTCGCCCACGGGAGAAGAAATCCGCATTCCAGGCATCGAGTTGTACCGTGCTGCCGCCGCTCATGCAGCCTGCCATCAGGTATACACCACAGACCAATTCGACAGCACGGGGCTGAGTCCATTGCAGGTGGCGTTGGTCGGATTGGTGGAGGATGCGCGCGTAGAAGGGTTGGCGCTGGCGCAATTTCCCGGTCTCAAGCAGACTTGGTTGTCCCTGCATACGGCCACTGCGCAATCCGGCGACAGCGCCGCGGCGCTGATGGCGCGCTTGGCGCGCATCCTTCTGGACGAAAATTACCGCGACGACCACCCCTGGGTGGCGCTGGGTCGCCAGGTATTCAGCGAGCAAAAGGAACGGCTTGCCTCCACCGAATGGTCGCGCGCCATCGGGCGGCGCCTTGCCGCGGAAATGCTGCAGCTCGGCGTGGCCTATTCAGCCACCGCTGACCTGCCGGACATCCCCTACCGCGACGACAACCGTTATATGTGGGAGTTCGAGGATATCCGCGAAGTCGGGCAGGTGATCGCCGGCGTCACCACGCAGCAAATCCGCAAGTATGTTAGCGTGATGGAAATGGTCAACGCCATCGACGTGCCCGGCGCAGGCGACGACGCGAACGAAATATGGGTGCTCTCCAGCGAATTTTTCCGTGACGAGGAAAGCACCAGCCTAAATCAGCAGGAGGGCCGCGAGCCGCCACCGGAACCCTACCATTACCCCGAGTGGGATTACCAGATGCAACTGGAGCGTCCGGACTGGTGCACGGTACTGGAAAAACGCGCCAAGAGCGGCGAACTGGAGGCCATCGAAGAAATCGTGGTCAAGCACAAGCCGATCGTTGGCAGACTCAAGTATCTGATCGAAGCCCTGCAGCCCCAGGGCGTCCAGCGCCTGCGCAAGCAGGAGGACGGCGACGAGATTGACCTGAACGCCGCTGTGCGCGCCATGATCGAGATGCGCATGGGCGAGCAGCCCGACCCGCGCATCATGATGCGCAATGTGCGCAAGGTGCGCGACCTCTCGGTGCTGCTGCTGATCGACCTGTCCGAATCCACCAACGACTTGGTGCTGGGTTCGGACAGTACCGTGTTGCAACTGGCGCGTGAGGCCACGGTGCTGCTCGCCGATGCCCTCGACAAGATCGGCGACCCCTTCGCCATCCATGGCTTCGATTCCAATGGCCGTCACGATGTGGAGTACTTTCGCTACAAGGATTTCGGCGCACCTTACAACGACCAGGCCAAGTCCCGTCTGGCGGGTATGAGCGGGCAGCTGTCCACGCGCATGGGCGCGGCGATGCGCCATGCCGGCTCGATTCTGAAACGCCAGCCCAGCAACAAAAAGCTGTTGCTGGTGGTCACCGACGGCGAGCCCGCCGACAATGACGTGCGCGACCCGCAATACCTGCGTTACGACGCCAAGAAAGCGGTGGAAGGACTGACCAGAACCGGCATCGCCACCTACTGCCTGAGCCTCGATCCCCGCGCCGACCAGTACGTATCCCGCATTTTTGGCGCAAAGAACTATGTGGTCCTGGACCACGTGCAAAGGCTGCCAGAAAAATTGCCGCTCCTGTACATGGGCCTCACCCGATGAAGAACCTGCCGTACGATGATGGGTGAGCGCTTTGTTCAGGGTCAGGCATTACAGGAGGTGGATCCTGTGATGCGACGATCAGAACGGAAATCTTTCCGTACAGGATTCATTCGGGGGATAGCGTTATGCCTTTGGTGCACATGAAAGATCTGCTGAACCATGCCTATGCGCACGGATACGCGGTGGGTGCTTTCGACGTCGTGAGCCTGGAGTTCGTCGAGGGCGTCATGGCCGCTGCCGAGCGGTCTCGCGCACCCGTAATCCTCTCTCTGGCCGAATCGCAACTGGAGCACTACGACTTCGAACTGCTGATGTCAGGGGTGGAGGCCGCGGCACGCCGTAGCTCGGTACCGGTGGCACTTCATCTTGACCGTGGAGCAAACCTGCAGGCAGCGGTGCGGGCCATCCGTCTGGGCTGCAACGGCGTGATGGTGGACGCCTCCCAGGCGACCTTCTCCGATAACCTGGCGCATACGAAGACCGTAGTCGAGATGGCCCATGCCTGCGGTGTGCCTGTCGAAGGGGACTTGGGTTACATCCCTGACGCAACGGATATGAACGCCCAAGGGCGTTCTGCCACATTACCCTACACCACTGTGGCCGAGGCGAAAGGCTTTGTCGAGCGCACGGGAGTAGACTTCCTCGAGGTGTCCATTCGGGCAGAACAGAGCTGTCCAAAGAATAAAGCCAAGCTGGATATTCAGCGCCTTCGCAGCATCAACCAGGCACTGGGTATTCCGCTGGCAATCCACTGCAGGATACAGCTCGACGATGACCAATTTCGGCGACTCATTGTCCATGGCGTGGCGAAGATCAATTATTTTACCGCTTTGGCTGAAGCCGCGAACGCGGCGATCCGTGCCCGGGCAAGATCGGTGCCGGGTGCCGGCTACCTGGATTTGGTTCAGGGCGTTGGTGCAGCGATCAGCGCCGAGGCTGAGCGCTGTATGCGCGTGTGGGGTGCTGCCGGGCGGGCTGCCGAGGTGTTGGCATGCTGTCGTCCATGGGCACCTGTGGAACACCTGATCATCCACAATGTTATCGGCATTTCTGAACAGGAAGTAATCGCGATGATGATCGAGGGGCAGCAGACGCTGAGCACCATTCCAGGAGTGCGGTCAGTGATTACGGGTAAGGCGATGAGAGAACGCGCTCAATACCGCTACTGCTGGCAGGTGCGTTTTGCGGCACCGGAAGTGATTGATTCCTACCACAGGCACCCAGACTATGTAGCCTTCACCAACCGGCGTTTCCGACCCGTGGCCGACAGAGAAATCAGCATCGACTACGCCATGGAAAGCTTATGAAAAGCATTCAATACGCCATTGAGTCGGATATGGCAGGGCTCGCCGGGCTCTTTGTTACTGGCACTGACACAGGCGTCGGCAAAACCTGGGTGGCGGCAACACTGACCCGTCTCCTGGTGCAGCGGGGCCTATTGGTGCGCCCGCGCAAACCGGTGGAATCCGGGTGTGCCTCGGGCGAGGGTGGCCTGCTGCCCCAGGACGCTGTCGTGCTCTGGGAGGCTGCGGGTAGCACCGAATCGCTGCAACAGGTTTGTGCTTATCCACTGCGGGCGGCGTTCTCACCGGAGCGGGCTGCGGCCCTGGAAGGTCGGACGCTGACTCTGGATCAACTGGTAACCGCTTGCCAGTCGGGCATTGGCGCAGACGACTTCTTGCTGGTGGAAGGGGCTGGCGGCCTGCTCTCCCCGCTGGCGGCGGGAACCACCAACGCCGACTTGGCCGCCGC
>JAKCBU010000195.1 GCA_021839095.1 Pseudomonadota bacterium
GGTATTGGGGGGTATCTCCGGCTCATACAGGATGACGTGCAAAAATGACTCAAGCATCAATGGGCTCTCAGAGGGCACGGGCGAGCACCCAGACGTCGATGCGCTGTACACCGGCGTCCCGCAGGGTGCTGGCAATCTGGGCGGCGGTGGTGCCGGTCGTCAGTACATCGTCGACGATGGCGACATGATCCGGTACGCTGGCATGCAGGGCAAAGGCTGCATCCAGATTCTCCCGCCGGGTGGCAGCGCTCAGTCCAAGCTGATGGCCGGTACTGCGGCGCCGCCGTAACGCACCAGGAATGACGGGGATTCTCCAGTGTTTGCCCCAGTGGCGGGCGAGCAGCATGGATTGGTTGTAACCGCGTTCGCGCAGGCGCCGGCGATGCAGGGGCACGGGCAGCAGCGCGTCCGGGCGGGACGGCGGATGCTCGCCCCAGGCACTGGCCCAGGCATCGGCCAGAGGTCTGGTCCAGTCCAGACGCTGCTGAAACTTCCACGCGATGATGGCGGTGTTCAGGGGTTCGGCATAGATAAACGGGGTATAGACATGGTCATAGGCGGGGGCTTCCACCGAGCAGACCGGGCAGTCCCCATTGTCCAGCAAAGGCAGCGCGCAATAGCTGCAACGCTCGGCGGGCAGACGCGGCCAGTCGCCGAAGCAGTCGGCGCAGAGCGGAGCGCCAGGCGCACCGCAGGCACGACAGCGTTCCGGGAAGAGCCAGTGGTTGAAACGCCCCGCTGCGTCGTATAGCCGGGACAGGTGTGGAAGAATCCGTTGCAAGAAGTTCCTCGGGCTGTTTAGCCATCTGGCAGGGCGAGTATTGTCATCGGGTTCGATTCTCCCGCTCCAGCACTCCATTGACAAGGCGCAGGCCCCTCCCTATAAGAAGCTATGCATAGCGAACGGGAAGAATCATGGCGCGCTGAATTGTCCGCCTTGCGTGCGCAGGACCTCTGGCGGGAGTTGCAGGTCCTGCAACCTGCGCCGGAGCGTGGGCCGCCCACTTTTGTGGGGGCGCAGGGCGAACCGCTTCTGTCCTTCGCCAGCAATGATTATCTGGGCCTGAGCGCAGAGCGGGCCTTACGTGATGCCGCCATCGCCGAGATCCAGCAGAGCGGGGTAGGGGCTGGTGCCGCGCCCCTGCTCGGTGGCGAGCGGCCCGCCCATGCAATGCTGGCGGACGCCCTGGCCCGCTGGCTGGGAGTGGAGGCGGTGCTGCTCTTCGGTAGCGGTTATCTGGCCAATCTGGGGGTCATCTCCACGCTGGTCGGACGCGGTGATCGCGTCTACGCCGACCGTCTCAACCACGCCTCGCTGGTGGATGGGGTGCGTCTCTCCGGCGCGCGCCTGCATCGCTACCGGCATGGCGACATGACGCATCTGGCGCAATTGTTGGAACGCGGCGGCCGGGGACAGCCCTGGATCATCACGGACGGGGTGTTCAGCATGGATGGTGACATCGCCCCGCTCCCTGAAGTCGCCACTCTGGCACAACGGTATGGTGCAGGGATCATCCTCGACGAAGCCCATGCCTTTGGAGTGCTGGGGACAGAGGGGCAAGGCACTGCGGCGCACTGGAACACGGACGTCCATGGGGTAGACGTCGTCATGGGCACCCTGGGTAAGGCTTTTGGGGTTTACGGCGCCTTCGTGGCAGGGAGTCAGGACTTGATGGATCTCCTGCGCAATCGCGCCCGCAGCTTCATCTACCATACCGCCCTGCCTTCCGCCCTGGCGGCCGCCGCCCTCGTCGCACTCGACCTTTTACGGCATGGGGATGCCCGGCGCGAGCGATTGACGCAGCACCGGCAGCATCTGCGTGCGCAAGTGCCCGACGCCCCCTGGTTAGCCAGCGAGACACCTATTCAGGGCCTCCTGCTGGGCGACGCGCGGCGAGCGCTGGCCGTCAGCGCGCAATTGCGCCGTGCCGGCCTCTACTGCCCGGCAGTACGGCCACCCACGGTGCCTGCCGGTAGTGCCCGGCTGCGCATCACCCTCAGTGCGGCACACAGCCATGATGATATTGAAGTTCTGGCTGTCGCGCTGCGGGAGGTCCTGTGAACTGGGCGCGTCAGGTCAGTGGTCGGGGACGCCTGCTGGTGCTGCTTCATGGCTGGGGGATGGAAAGCCGGATATTCGCCTCCTGGCGGCTCCTTCTGGATCCCCATTTCACCTGCATCAGCTATGATCTCCCCGGTCACGGACAGACGCCCTGTGCACCCTCTGGCCTGACCTGGTCGGCCAGTCTGGAGGGTCTCCGCCAGATGCTTGCTCAGGAGGCCTCCAAGCCCCTGTTGCTCGGCTGGTCCCTAGGGGGCCTATTGGCCCTGGGTATCGCCTTGCGGCACCCGGAATTGCTGGATGGATTGGCGCTGATTTCCAGTTCCCCTGCCTTTTGTCAGCGTCCCGACTGGTCTCCGGCCATCCCCGTCACGACCCTGGAAGATTTCGCCGGACGTCTGCGCGAAGACCCGCAGGGCACCCGGCGGCGCTTCCTCGCTCTGCAGGTATTGAACGATCCGCAGGGACGCCGTGCCCTGGAAGGTCTGAGCGCCTCCTGGCCCATGCCGGATCAGGCCTGTCTTGCCGACGGGTTGGGGCTGCTGCGGGAAGTGGATTTGCGCAGCCAATTGAGGACATTACCCATGCCGGTGCATCTCGTGCATGGGCGACAGGACCGTATTGTGCCCGTCGGCGCCAGTGAATATCTCCACGAGCGCTTGACCGGCAGCCGGTTTACCCTCCTGGAACAGGCTGGTCACGCCCCTTTTCTGTCTCATCCCGAAGCTTGCGCCAACGCGCTGCTGGAGACCTGGGGATGAGTTCCGGCAATCCGTCCTTTTTCATGGAAAAACGCGCCGTGCGGCGGGCTTTTGAGCAGGCAGCGGCCGGGTATGAAACCAGTGCCGTTTTGCAGGATCAGGTCGGCGCGCAACTCATTGAGCGACTGGACTTCGTCAAGCTGGAACCCCGATGGATACTTGATGTGGGCAGTGGTACCGGCCTCCAAAGCCGCCGCCTCAATCGCCGATATCCGCATGCGCGACTGCTCGCCCTGGATCTGGCGTCGAACATGTTGCAGCAGGCCCGGCGTCGCAAGGGCTGGCGTCAGCGTCAGCATTTTTGCCAGGGCGACGCGGAAAATCTGCCGCTGGCGACGGCCAGCATTGACCTGCTCTACGCCAACATGTCCATTCAGTGGTGCAATGATCTGGATCAGGTGTTACGCGAGTTTGCGCGGGTGCTCCGTCCTGGCGGCCTGCTCATGTTCAGTACCCTCGGTCCGGACACCCTCAAAGAATTGCGTCAGGCCTTTGCGGCGGTGGACGACCGGCCCCATGTCGGTCATTTCATCGACATGCATGATATCGGCGATGCCTTGGTGCGTCAGGGCTATGAGATGCCGGTCCTGGATGTGGAACATTATCAGCTCACTTATGGAGTGGCGGACGATCTTCTGCGGGATCTGCGGAATATCGGTGCCACCAATGCCGCCGCAGGTCGCGCCCGTGGCCTGCTCACCCCCCGCCGCCTGCAGGCGCTGCAGCAGGCCTACGAGGGTTTTCGCGCCGACGGCCGCCTGCCGGCCACCTATGAAGTCGTCTATGGACATGCTTGGGGCAGCGGCCCCCACGCGTCTCCGTGTGAAGACGGCAGTATCGTTTTTCCTCTGACGCGGCTGCGACGCCGTCCATGACCGGGGAGCATCCTTTGCCGCGTCGGCATGCGGGTCCACTGCGTGGCCTATTGGTCACCGGCACGGATACGGGCGTCGGTAAAACCGCCGTTACCGCAGCCCTCGCCCACAAATGTGCGCAGCACGGAATGCTGGTGGCGGCCCTCAAGCCCATTGTTTCGGGAGTCGAGGCCGACGGTACCTGGGAGGACGTGGAAGTTCTGCGTGCCGCCAGCCAGCCGCGGCGCAGTGTTGCCGAAACTGGCCAGA
>JAKCBU010000196.1 GCA_021839095.1 Pseudomonadota bacterium
TCATTCGTCGGTTCCTTTATTTGGTGGGGGATTGCGCTTGCGCGCGCATCGAGGCAATTATCAAGCCAGTCTGCGTACCTAGCCACAACGCGCCCAATGGCTACTGCGGCGTATCGCGAAAGCTACATGTTTAACGATTTTATGGGCCTGGTAATAGGGTGTCAAGCCGACGGCGGCGGAGCCGGACTGCTGCGGGAAATCCTCGCGTGGACATCAGGCCACGGGGATATCCCCCAAACGGCGCTAAGTTTTTGTGTGATGAACGGTTGGTGATAGAGATCTCGTCACCCGTCTTGCCGCGCCAGTTCTTTGAGTGCATAGACTAGGTCTAGGGCCTGTCTGGGGCTGAGCTGGTCCGGTTCCACCTGACTCAACCGGTATACCGCCGGATGGGGATCTGCCTGGAAGAGGGAGAGTTGGGCGGGCGCCGTATGGCTGAGCGACGGCCTGGAGCTTTCTTCCAGTTGACTGAGGCGTTGGCGGGCGCGCTGCACAACCGGGTCAGGAACCCCGGCAAGCCGGGCGACCGCCAAGCCGTAACTCTGCGCGGCTGGACCACTCTCCACCCGATGTAGAAACACAACCTGATCGCCTTGTGTCAGCGCGTCGAGATGGGCATTGCGCAAACCGGGTAGATCCAGCTCCGTCAATTCGAAATAGTGAGTGGCAAAGAGTGTGTAGGCGCCCCGTTCCGCCAGGGCTTCCGCCGTAGCCCAGGCGATGGACAGGCCGTCGTGGGTGGCCGTACCCCGACCGATTTCATCCAGAATCACCAGGCTTTGTGCCGTGGCGAGGTGGAGGATACGGGCCGTTTCGCTCATTTCCACCATGAAGGTGGAACGGCCTCCGGCGAGATCGTCGGCAGCGCCGATACGGGTAAAAATCTGGTCGATGGGGCCGATGACCGCTTCGCGGGCAGGCACCCAACTGCCAATGTGGGCCAGCAGGACGATGAGCGCCGTTTGCCGCATGTAGGTGGATTTGCCGCCCATATTCGGCCCGGTAATGAGCAACATACGCCGTTCTTCGTCAAAATCGAGGTCGTTCGGGACAAAATTGCCGCCGATTTGAGCTTCGACGACGGGATGACGGCCGTCATGGATGTGTAACACCGGTTCCGTGACGAAATGCGGGGCGCACCAGTGTAGGGTGACAGCGCGCTCGGCCAGCGTGCTGAGCGCGTCCAGTTCAGCGACTGCGGTCATGGCGTCCTGTAAGGTCGACACCTCGGGTGATATGGTTTCCAGTAGCTGCGTGAAGAGCAGACGTTCCCGGCTCAGGGCCAGACTTTCCGCCGAGAGGGCCTGGTCTTCGATCGCTTTCAACGCATCGTTGATGTAACGTTCGGCGTTCTTGGTGGTCTGGCGGCGGCGATAGTCGTCGGGAATGGGAC
The DNA here is from genome assembly GCA_021839095.1 of Pseudomonadota bacterium. Next base: position 1,394 of record JAKCBU010000196.1, read on the forward strand.
CCTGGTAGCTGCGGCCGATTTCAATATAAAAACCATGTACCCGGTTGAACTGGATTTTGAGCTGGGCGATGCCGGTGCGCTGGCGCTCCTGCTGCTCCAGGTCACGCAGCACTTCCTGCAGATTCCGGCTGAGTTGCTGCAGGCGATCCAGCTCCGTATCGTGGCCGGCGCGGATGTAGCCTCCATCCCGCTGGGTCATGGGCGGGGTGTCCACCAGGGCCTCCTCCAGCAGGGTGCGGAGAGTGACGAAAAGCGCTATGCGCTCCTGAAAGACGTCCAGGGCGGGATGCCCCGTTTCCTGGAGGACGAGTCGTAGTCCGGGGAGTGCCTGGAGGGTGCTGCGGAGCTGGGCGAGATCGCGGGGGCTGGCGTTGTTCAGGGCGATACGGGTGAGAATGCGTTCGGCGTCCGCGATACCGTGCAAGGCCTTCTGAATGGCAACCGGTCCGCTGCCTTGGGTGAGCGCGGCGACTGTTTCCTGGCGGGCCGCCACCACGGGGCCTTGCCGCAGCGGCCGCAAGAGCCAGCGGCGGAGCAGGCGCGCACCCATGGTGGTCTGGGTTTTTTGCAGCAAGGTGAGCAACGTGGGGCCATTCCCCTGCAAGCTTTCCACCACCTCCAGCGCCCGCAAAGCGGTCGCATCGAGATGGAGCTCCTCCTCGGCGCGCTCCGGATGAATCCGCTGGATTTGACTCAGACTGCTGCGCAGCCGGGTCTCGGCATAGTTCAGGAGTGCAGCGGCAGCGCGCAAGGCGAGGGGCCAGTCATTACACCCGAAACCAACCAGCCGTTCTCCAAAATAGCGTTCAAGTACCGCATCGCTGCGTCGCGTCTGAAAGCCGGTTTTCTCCAGAAATTGCAATTTTTGCGGGTCGATTCCGGCGGGAACCGGCGTATCTTCCGGGGCGATGATTTCGGCGGCGGGGCGGCGCGCGAGAATATCCGCGACGGCGGTGTTGACCACTTCACGCACCATGAGGTGGCCGCCGGCGGCATTCAGCCAGGCCATGCCGCAACGTGCGCCTTCCGGACACAGGGCCAGCAGCAGGGGCTCCTGTCCGGCATCCAGCAGGGCACCATCAACGATGGTGCCGGGGGTGATGATCCGCACGATGGCGCGTTCCACCGGGCCCTTGGCGGTAGCGGGGTCGCCGATCTGCTCACCGATGGCCACCCGTTCGCCCAGACGCACCAGCTTGGCGAGATAGCCATCTACGCTCTGGACGGGTACCCCGGCCATGGGAATGGCCCTTCCCGCGCTCTGCCCGCGGCTGGTGAGGGTGATGCCGAGGAGCTGCGCGGCCTTTTCAGCGTCGTCAAAAAACAGTTCGTAGAAATCCCCCATGCGGTAGAACAGCAGGGCGTCCGGGCACTGTTCCTTGAGCTCGAAGTACTGGCGCATCATGGGAGTGTGTAATTTAAGCTCTGTTGAATCAATTGGTTGCGATGTCATGTCTAAAATTTGTCTAATTTCATGTGAGCCATGTCTAAAACTCGGCCATTTTTGGCGGAACGGCAACTACAGTAGCATGTTGGCGAATATAACGCGCCGTCATGCGTGCGTCCGCGTGCCCGGCTAATGCCACAGGGTCCAACCCCTCGGCCGGACTTTTCTCATCCAGCGTGTTGCCGTGGACATGAAAGGCGACCAGACCCGCGATGAGGTCGCCTATGGTCTCACCAGCCATGGGACCTCCTCGTGCGCTACATCGTCGCCCAAATTACCCAATCACCGTGGTTACCAGGTGGGGCGATTCCTGCTCTGGCCGGACCGTAACTGCTTTTTTTGGCTATATGCATAATCCGGTTGAAAATCCATGGACTCGCTGACCAAAAAGCTGAACTATCTGGACTTGCGTTGGGTTGGAAGTCAGAACTCGGTGAGGGGGCCTACAGAAGCAGGCTGGTAGGAATGAGAATGCTTCCGAAACCTGCGTATCCCTTCTACCATCTGCTGAATGACCGGTATAGACTGATTGCAGACATTCAGCAGCGGAAAGCAAATGACATCATCCGACCCAAAACGGCCATCGACCTCGTGACAGCGAACATCCACCACTATTGTTTGTTGGACTGGACAGCCTCACACTGTGCTAGGGTATCCCCATCGCCAACAAGGAGAAGATGCCCTGTGGGATTCAGTCCGAGAGACATGAAATACAACGGGGATGGTCTGACGGAGCCAGGAATGCGAGAGAACCCAGTGAGGCTGGATCATCTGTGGCCGTGGATGGCGTCATGGCCGGGATCGACTGCTTGCAGCCAGATACGAATGGAGCTGCTTGCTTACCGCATCTAGCGCAGCTGGATTAGTAAAATTGGGAGGATCACCTATGGATTCGATGATTGTGCTGCAAAACAATCTACAGGCAACGCTCAACATCTCGGTGGATGCCCAGCCCGCACTCAATGAGAGTTATTGGGGGCGGGTCCATGAAAGTGCCCCAGGCGAGCAAACTAATTCGCTGTTCTGGGTGAGCAGGTCAGTAGGCATTCCCGACACGGATAGTTTTAGGTTCAGTGCCAGGACTGAGA
>JAKCBU010000197.1 GCA_021839095.1 Pseudomonadota bacterium
TATCGCAGCAAACCGCAGCCGCTGGCGCACGGCCAATAAGCTGGTTGAAACTGACGGGTTCGTCGGTTACTTTAACACGCTCCAGAAACCATGCCACCACTTTGCCTTCCAGCACCATGGCCTCCGCCTCCTCCATCTGCTCCGGTTTGCTGCGATACCAGCTCACGAATTGTTCCGGCTCCTCATACTGCACCGCCATATCCTGAATCACTTGCGTGACCTCCGCCGGAGAAGCCCAGAAATTTTCACGACGCGCGATCTCGGACATGACCAAGCCAAGAACCACACGCCGCCGCGCCAGCGCATCCAGGTCGTCACCATTGGCCGCGACGTCGGCATCCTTCCGCAGCCGTTCCAGTTCCCGCTGGACCATTTGCCTGGGCAAGTCGGGATGATTGCTCTCTGCGATCAGTTCCAGAATCTGCGTCTTGACCTGAGCACGGATAATGCGTTGCGCCTCGCGCTCCAGGTTTTCGCGCACTTCCTGGCGCAGCACGGCCACTTCGCCATCCTCAATGCCCAGCGCCCGGGCGAAGGCCGCATCGACCTCGGGCCACTGGGGCGCCGCCACTTCTTTGACCTGCAGATGAAATTGCGCGGCTTTACCCGCCAGTTCCGGGGCGTGGTAGCCGTCCGGAAACCGCACGGAGACCTGCTTTTCTTCTCCGGCGGACATCCCTGAAAGGCCTTGCTCGATATCTGGCAGCAAGCGGCCGGAGCCCAGCACAACGGAATAATCGGTAACGTCGCCGCCGGGCACGGGCGCACCATCCATGGTGCCCTGAAAATCCACGATGACCCGGTCCTCGCTCTGGGCAGCCCGCTCGACCGGCACATAAAAACGCCGCTGCTGACGCATGATATCGAGGGTGGCATCCACATCGGCATCCGTCACTTCGACCGACTTCCGGATCACGGTGGCGTCCGGCACCTGAGGTTCGAATTCCGGATACACCTCGATCACCGCCGTAAAGACCAGATCTTCACCACGCCCGCCCTTCTCGACCTGTACCTCGGGCTGCCCGACCGGGCGCAGGGACTCGTCACGTACCGCCTGGGAATAATGCGCGTTGATGAGATGGTCGAAGGCCTCCATGAGAGCGTCGGAACCATAATGCCGCTCGATCAGGGCGATAGGCGCCTTACCGGGACGGAAGCCGGGAAAACGGGCGGAGCGCGCTTTGCTGCGCAGGCGCTGAGACACTTCACTCTCCACCTCATGGGCGGGAATGGTGACACTGATGTGTCTTTCCAGAGGCGCCGCCTCTGGTATCGAGATTCGCATGAACTGATCCTTATGTTGCATTTTGCCTAAGCCCAATCGTCAATGATAAACACAAGCCCGCTACCCCTCAAGGTCAGCGCAGGCCACGACTCCCCGGTTTGATCGGCGTGTCCCCGCCGGCGCAAAGGGGACAATCCACCACCTCCCAGGTACGTACCGGAAGCTGCAGTAGCGGAAAAAAAGGTATCCCGTCAAAATCATGAAACCCCGCACTACGATCGATAATGGCGGACGTGGCGAGCACTTGCCCCCCTGCCGCCGCTACCGCCGTGATGCATTCCCGCGTCGAACCACCGGTGGTGGTGATGTCTTCGACTACCAGCACGCCTTCTCCCGGTGTCAAGACGAAACCCCGGCGCAAGACCATCTGTCCGCCTTCCCGTTCGGTAAATACACTGCGGACGCCCAGCGCGCGCCCGCACTCGTAGGATACCAGAACCGCACCCATGGCGGGGCCTGCGACACAAGAGATGCGCCGCCGCAAGTCCGCCGGGATCCCCGCAACCATGGCCGCACCAAGCCGTGCCGCATGCCCGGGAAATTGCAGTACCTTGGCCGATTGCAGGTAGGTATCGCTATGCAACCCGGAAGATAACAGAAAATGTCCCTGGAGCAGTGCCCCATCCTCTTTGTACAACGCCACCACTTCATCCGCAGTCACGGCTCTACCTCTGTTTCTTTATCGCGATACCACAAGCGCACCCCGCGCATCCACACCCTAATCACTTAGTCGGGCTTTTCAGAATCGACAAGACGCCCCGCCAATTCGGCCAATATCTGGCGCAGGGCCAGTGCCGGGTCCGCCGCGGCCGTGACAGGTCTGCCCACCACCAGAAAATCCGACCCGGCCGCCCGCGCCGCCGCGGGGGTCATGGTACGCCGCTGGTCGTCTTGCGCCCCCCCCGCGAGACGGATGCCGGGCGTCACCCGCAACAACCCGGGAAATGCCTCACGCAACTCCATCGCCTCTTGCGCGGAGCACACGACGCCATCCAAGGCGCACGCCGCGGCGAGCGCCGCCAAACGGCGTACCTGGTCCCGCGCCGAGCCACTCACACCAATCTCGTGCAGGGCCGCGTCATCCAGACTGGTCAGCACCGTCACCGCGATCAACAAGGGGGGACGGCCCTCCGTACTGGCGACCGCCTCACGCGCCGCAAGCAGCATGGCGCGGCCGCCACTGGCATGCACGTTGAGCATCCACACCCCGAGCCGGGCCGCTGCCTTACACGCCTTGGCCACCGTTTGTGGGATATCATGGAACTTGAGGTCCAAAAATACTTCAAATCCCATGCGCTGCAGGCTTACCACGATGGCGGGTCCCGCCATCGTGAAAAGTTCTTTGCCCACCTTGACCCGGCACACCGCCGGATCGAGCTGCGCCGCCAGCGCCAGCGCCTCGCGGTCGCTGGCGTAATCGAGCGCAACGATCAGCGGCGAAATCACGGATTACGTCCTCCGGAGAAGGTTCCCCATTGTCTGCAACTGGGACAGCGCCAGTAGTAGTGCGGGCTCTGGTACCCGCAACTCCGACACTGAAAAACTGGCGTTTCCACCGACAAGTCCCGGACAGCCACCGCCATCGCCGAATACAGCTCCGGCCCTGGCGCCGCGGGATCCAGCTTCAACAAGACCTGCATGGTTCGCATCTCCGGTTGCGTCATCAGAAGATGACGCAAATAGGCAGTGGCTGCGGATCCGCCTTCCACGGTGTGCAGGGCATGCGCCAGACGATCCACCGCAAGCGGTGTGCGGCACATGCGCAGCAACCGCTCCCGCAACCCGGAGCCATCCGGTCGTTCCCCGGCGGCACGCAAGGCCGAAAGAAAAGGCTCCAAAACCAGCAAGACCAATTCCACGTCTGCATCCAAAAGCTTGGCCCAAAGCTTAACAGCGCCCCGCCAGTCCTGCCGATCATAGGCGATACGCCCACCGACCACCCAGGCGCGCGGATTCTCCGCATCTTCTTGTCGCGCTTTATCCAGAAAAGCCTGCCCCTCCTCAGGGCGGCCTGCCCGTACCGCCTGCTCCGCCAACTCCCCGTAGAGCATGGCGATCACGGAGCGCTGCCCCCCCATGCCCGCTTCGCACAATCGCCGACGAATCGCAATGGCCTGCTCCCATTCGCCACCCAGTTCGTAGAGTTCCGCCAGTGTGGCCAATCCTTCCAAATGATCCGGCTGACGATCCAGTAATTCCTTGAGGATGGATTCCGCGCGATCCAGAATCCCCGCCTTGAGGTAATCCTGTGCGATTTCAAAGAGCACGCCTTGCCGCAGATCCGGAGCCAATGCTGGTTGCTCCAAAAGGTGCTGATGCACCCGCAACGCACGCTCCAGTTCCCCGCGACGCCGGAAAAGACGTCCCAGCGCGAGAAGGATGTCGACACTTTCCGGATGCTGCCGCAAAGCATCGAGAAAGATCTCCACGGCCTCATCGTTGCGTTCACTCAGAAGATAGTTGAGGCCTTGGATATAGACCTTGGGAACCGTATCCGGAATACCCGCCGCGGACTGGCGCCGAGGAATACGCTGGCCAACGAAAACCCCTGACAGAATCGCCGCCAGCAGGACAAGGATAATCCCAATATCCACACCAGAGGCGGTCAATTAGACTTTGCCGCCAGAGACC
>JAKCBU010000198.1 GCA_021839095.1 Pseudomonadota bacterium
TTTACGAATGATCCCCCGCAACTCCATAGCGGGGCCGATGGGGGCCATCTCCCGCTCTCTCGCAGGTGTCTCGGGCGGTGTGGGCAAACTCCCGATGAATGGTGCGACTCGCTTCATAGCCTCCTCTCGTCGTTGCTCCATCAGGGTCATGGTTTCCTCTTCCATAATGGATTCCAGAGGATCGCCGATCCGTCCTTCGGTCATGCTGTCCATCCAGTCGTGACCGTCCTCGGACTGAGCAGACAGCGCATAGCGGTTTTCTGATCGAAAGATCCGGGTCATGGCAAACTGGGCGGTGGTCCAGACCCATAAGCTCGCGGGGAGTTCACTGGTGAAGCCTTCTTTTTGGTCCCGTCGTTTGAGTAACGCTATCCATATCCTCTGAAGAATCTCCTCCTGAAGTTCGTCATCCAGCGGGATGCCCGTCTTCCGGCACATCCTTCCGGCGACACCACGCACGATGCGCCGAAAGGCGGGCAGGAGTTGCCGAAACAGGCGTTCCTCATTCGGGCTGTCGCCTTGGATCCAGGTGGATAACGCCTGGTTGATCTCGGTCGCGGATAGCAGGTGCTCTTCCATCAGGCGGCAGACTGGTCGTGCGGCAACTGAACGGGCGCCGAGAGCGTGCCGTTTTCAAGGTCGATGCTCCCGTCCGCAAGCGTTCTGATTTCCAGCAGGGTTCTCATCTCGGGGATAAGCACACGTCCGGTGCCGAGCTTCTCAAGAGCTTTAAGCACCAGGTTCCCGGTACTGTCTTCCACGGGGAAGCTGAACAGCTCGCCCAAGCTGACTTTCTGGATAGCATTGGGGTCACCTGCTCCGGTCATTTGCGCACGATCCCGGCGAATCTGGTCCATCCAGATCAGGGCGAAGAGCACGGACTTGCGGGCAGCGGTATCCAGGTGCAGATCTCTACCGGCTATTTCCGTGAGGATGCCAGGGTACTGGGTCCAATAGTGGCGCACACGCTCGATGAGCTTTTGATTTTTCTCTTTCGGAGTCTCCATTTCTCTCCTGATGATGTGGGGGCTTTCTCTGTTCATACTGGCGCGATCCCGGACGCGCTGTAGTTGGCGCAGCTTTTCTTCGCGACTCCGCATGTTCGTCTGATTTTCCGCTGCGGATTCTACGGTTGCCGTATCCCCTGCGGATTCGGCAACCGGTGCGGACGGCGTATCAGAGGGGGTGCCTCGCGTTTCCTCCGAAGTGGCCGGTGGCACACCGGGACCATCGAAGGGGTCGTCATCGTCTCCCTCTTCTTCTCCCGCGCTCTCCGGCGCGTCGTGGGGGACTGCCTCATGCAGGTCCGGCGGTATGTCGCGGTCGTCATCATCCGCAGCACCTTCGTCTTCTCCATCTTCCGCACGGGCCGGTTGCGCGGGGGTTGGTTGGGCGGGTGCCGCAGTAGGCTCACGGGCCTGCAGGGGCTCCGTATCGGCTGCGGTGGTCTCCTCCTTCGATTTGGAGAACCACTGCGGCCATGTGGGAGCCTTGGGCGTGATGATCGCAGGATAATCTTCCATGTTCGCATATTTGGCGAATGGGTTGTCCTCTTCCTCGGTGATGCGCACGATGTAGTGGGGCAGACGCAATTCCGTTTCGGATGATTCTCCGTCCTTGTTGGTGCCGTCTATTTGCAGATAGAAACCGGCGCCCTCCGGTTTCTTGCAGACCCTCCCCTGAAAATCTTTCTTGATCAGCCCCTGGGCATCGAGCCGATGGGCGATGACGCTGATGAGCTTGCCCGGATTGCCATTGTTATTGCCGGTGTAGTCAGCGCGGGTCAAAGACAGGTGATCGCAAATCAGCGTGCGCAACTTGTTCTCTATGATGTAGAGCACACGCCCCTTCTTGTAAGCGATGCGTTTTTGCGGGGACTTGCTGTTGATGAGGGATTCATCGTCCATGAGGTGCAGGAAAGTTTCCCATATCTGCTGATTCAGATCGAGTTCGGGCAGTTCGTCTTCGTCCCGATAGTCGGCCATGATTTCGCTGCTGCGGCCCTCTATGGCCCCGGCTACGAGATCGGCATCATGAATCGTCTCCATAAGAGCGGTAACGGCGCCGTCGGTATGAATGAGGGATCGCTTGTATCCGGAGCCGGGATAGGCGCTGGGATGGTGATAATAGCGGATGGATTGGGTGAGGAGACGCTGGATGTAGTCGTCATGCACGCCCTGGTCATCCACGATCCCCCAGAACTCGGGCAGGCTGGCCAGTATCCTGCTGCCTACCATATCGTGCAGGCCAATCACCGTAATGGTCCCGTCCGACCCGCGTTTGAAACAGCGCACCTTGCCGATATCGTGGGCGATGCCTGCGAGGATCGCGGTTGGTAGATCGTATGGGCGGCTTTGCGCGGGCTTATTCACGTCCGTCGGCATGACGGGTGCGGTCGCCGTTTCCCAGAGCTTCGCCATGGCCGCCGATACCCGCAGGCTATGGCTGATCAGGAGCGCGTCTCCGTGGGATCCTCGCACCGGGGAGGCCGGGAGTTGTGACGCATCCAGAATGGAGAATACCGCCCAGAAGAGCTCCGCCATGGGGGTTTTGGATGCGGCGAGATCGAGGAGTGCCGCGGTATTGAGCCGGGGGTCGTGTTTGTCCGGTGAGATCGTCACCAGCAAGGCTTGCAGGCGTAGCACCTGCTGTTTACGAGAAATGGTCAAGCGGGCCGGAAGAATGGGTGACGGGAGAATGCCAATGCTGGTGACGGCACCCCGGTATGCCATGGGCCGCAATCCCATCGTCACCCGGAAAATGTGGTAGGTGTCCACAGCAAGGGCCAGCGCCGCCGCAGAGAAGAGCACGATGGCGATCCACGACAGTCTCCACGGAATCTCCGGGATCCGGGAGAGCATCATCGGCAGGTTGGTCCAGGCGGCCACGGCGAGGCCCACAAGCACCCAGAACGTCAGCACCGTGAGGGTGGATTTGACGATGCGACGATGTGGAGCTGCAGCCATGGGAAACTGCTACCAGGTCCAGGCGGCAGCGGATCCCGCCGGAGGGCAGGGTATGAGTTTGCGCATTCCGGCAGCCGCATCCAGGCGCTCTTCAAGATCGTCGTCGATCTGACAGCGCGTGTCGTGGCGACGCTGGGCTTGTTGAATACGCCGCTGCAGCGCTTGGTCGCTGATTCGGTCGAGCGGTTCCAGTGGGGCGGAGAGAATCCCCCGGAGACTCTTCAGTTCGCGGAGTGCTTCTTCGCCCGAGGAAAATGTCTTGCGCAGTCCGTCGTGGAAACGGACGGCTACCAGGACATCGCCACCGTCGCGCACCACGCGCACGATGACACCGCCGCCGAAGCGCGGATGTGAGACCATCAAGCCGGTCCAGGCCTTCTCGTAATGCGCGAATGTGTAAGCTCTCATCAAAATCTCCTTCAGACCGTTTTCCAAAAGCTGGCCCAGCTCACCGGGATCGGTTGCCCGTAGCGGTTCAGCGGGCTGTGTCCGACGCAGTACCAGTACAACCCGTCGAATCCCGATACGATGATCCCTGACTGTTCCAGATGCTCCAGGGCGTGCCGTAGCGCCAAGGGAGCCGGTGCGCCGGTGATCCGGCATAACGCCTCGTGGCTCGCGCCTGGCCACTCCCAGAGGCGCCTGGCCGCCCATATTCCGTCCTCACCGGACGCGCCGAAGGCCTCTTCCACGATGCGGGCGGGCAGTGGCGTGACCAGGGCGGGAATGGCTGTCGTAAAGCGCATATCCCGAAACCAGAACTGGAGTTGCACCCGCAACCGCACGATCCACGGACGTGCTTCCAGCACCTCGCAACAATCGGCAAAGCCGATGTCTTCCCGTGACTCTGCGCCAAAAATCCAGAGCACCGCCGACTCCCTGCGTGCCGGTGTCACCCGTTTCGTCGTGGCCAGGGCGATCC
>JAKCBU010000199.1 GCA_021839095.1 Pseudomonadota bacterium
AATGGGCGTTTCCTGCAGGAGGTGGCGCGCCGGGCACCGGGCGACACGGCCCTGCTGCGGCGACTGTCCATCATCGAAGAGGGTGACGAACAGATGGTACGCATGGCCCACCTCGCTGTGGTCGGCAGTTTTTCGGTGAACGGCGTCGCCGCATTGCACACTGAACTCCTCTGCAAAGAACTCTTCGTCGACTTTTGCCGTCTCTACCCGAAGAAGTTCAACAACAAAACCAATGGGGTAACACCCAGACGCTGGCTGCAGTGGGCCAATCCGGGACTACGCGAACTCCTTACCGAGCAGATCGGTCCCGACTGGAAACACGATCTGGAACGCTTGCGGGATCTGGCGCCGGCCGCCGAGGATGCCGATTTCCGCACACGCTGGTCCAAAGTGCGCCGCATCAATAAAGAGCGACTGGCGGCCCTGGTACACCAGCACACCGGGGTCACTTTCATCCCCGGCGCCTTGGTGGACGCGCAGGTAAAACGTATCCACGAGTACAAACGACAGCTCCTCAACGCCCTGCACGTCATCCATCTCTATGATCGCATCAAGCGTGGCGAAACCACGGAGATCACCCCACGCAACGTGCTTTTTGCCGGCAAGGCGGCACCCGGTTACTTCATGGCCAAACGTATCATCAAGTTCATCAACAACATCGCCAATGTCATCAACCACGACCCCGATACGGAGGGGTTGCTGCGAGTGAGCTTCCTGCCCGACTATCGGGTTTCCCTCATGGAACAAATCTGTGCCGCGACCGACCTCTCCGAGCAGATCTCCACGGCAGGCAAAGAGGCTTCCGGCACCGGCAACATGAAGTTCATGATGAACGGAGCCCTGACCATCGGTACCCTGGATGGCGCCAATATCGAAATCCGTGATGCCGTCGGCGCCGAACACTTCTTCCTGTTCGGGCTGAACGCCCAGGAAGTCAGTCAACTACGCGAACACTACGATCCGCACATCTACATTCAGACAGATCGTGACCTGCAAAGAGTCATGGAACTCGTGCAGAGCGGCTACTTCAACGCGTTCGAACCGGGTATTTTTGACCCCATCGTTCACGCCGTAACTCATGCCCACGACCCGTGGATGGTGCTCGCCGACTTCACCGGTTACAAACTCAAGCAGCGGGAGGTGGCAGAACTCTGGCATGACCAGACCGAATGGCAACGCCTCAGCATCCTCAATACGGCGGCCAGCGGACGTTTTTCCAGTGACCGCGCCATCGCGCAATACAACGCCGAAATCTGGCATCTGCAGCCTCTGGCCATGACCCCATGACAGTCTTCGCCTGATCTGTTCTAATGCGTTCTACCCATGGGGGTCACCGCAGCACGCTCGATAGCGCCCACGGGATTGCCCTGAGTTCGCCGCGCAGAGGAAACCGATGAGTCAAAAACCACGTCCCGTGTTGCTCCTGATCTTGGATGGCTGGGGTTATCGCGAGGATCCGGAGAATAACGCCATTGCCCAGGCGCACACGCCGCACTGGGATGGTTGGTGGCAGAGTCATCCCCATGGCCTCATCGATGCTTCCGGTGCTTCTGTCGGGTTGCCGCGTGATCAGATGGGCAACAGCGAAGTCGGGCACATCAACATCGGTGCCGGACGCGTGGTCTATCAGGAGTATGAGCGTATCAACCGGGCCATCGCCGACGGCAGCTTTTACACCAACAACGTCCTCTGCGCGGCGGTGGATGCCGCCAAGGCGCAGGGGGGTGCCGTACATATCCTGGGTCTGCTCTCCGCGGGCGGCGTGCATTCCCACGAAGAACACCTTTTCGCGGCGCTGCGCCTGGCGCGCGGTCGGGGTGCGGAGCGCGTTTATGTGCATGCTTTTCTGGATGGCCGCGACACCCTCCCGCGCTGTGCGGAGGCATCGCTGAAGCGGCTGGATGCGGAAATACGCACCCACGGAGGCGCCCTCGCTTCACTGATCGGCCGTTTCTACGCCATGGACCGCGACCACCGCTGGGACCGGGTGCAACAGGCCTATGACCTGCTCACCCTGGGCAAGGGCGCGCACTATGCCAGTGGTGGCGAAGCCCTCGCCGCCGCTTATGCCCGCGGCGAAAACGACGAATTCGTGACCGCTTCCCAGATTGGCGACACACCAGCCTGCGTCAACGACCACGACACCATACTGTTCATGAATTTCCGCTCCGATCGTGCCAGACAAATTACCCGCCCGTTCATTGAAGTGGATTTCGATGGATTTATCCGGCAAGCGCGGCCCCACCTCGCCGATTTCGTCACATTGACGGAATACAGCGAACGTTTCGACGTGCATGTGGCTTATCCTGCCACCCGCCTGAAAAACACCTTTGGCGAGTGGGTGTCCCAATTCGGACTGCACCAACTGCGCATCGCCGAAACCGAAAAATACGCGCACGTCACCTTCTTTTTCAACGGCGGTGATGAAAAAGTGTTTCCTGGTGAGGATCGGGTTCTGATTCCATCTCCCAAGGTGGCCACCTACGATCTGCAGCCAGAGATGAGCATAGATGAGTTGACGCATGTCCTGATTGATCGCGTCGACAGTCGCCGGTACGACGCGATCATCTGCAACATCGCCAATCCCGACATGGTTGGCCACAGTGGTAAACTGGCCGCCGCCATTGCCGCGGTGGAGGCGGTGGACCGCAATCTGGGCCGCCTGGTCAACGCCGTTCGTCATGTCGGAGGCGAAGTGCTGATCACCGCCGATCACGGCAACGTCGAACAGATGCTCGACACCAGCAGCGGCCAGGCACATACCTCGCATACCTGTAATCCGGTACCTCTGCTGTATATCGGGCGCCCCGCGAAAATTCTTCCCGGCGGCGCCTTGGAAGACATCGCCCCCACTCTGCTCCAGCTCATGGGTTTGTCCGTACCCTCTGAGATGGGCGGCAAAAACCTGGTGCAACTCCTTTAATCCATGCCGTCTTTGCCTTACTCCCGAGTTGGCGCCCTGCTCGCTTTAACCCTTCTTCTCCCTGCGGGGACCGGGGCGACGACACTGCAGGAAAAAATACGGCACAACCGCCAAGAGCTGGAGCACATTCATGAAAACCTGAGCCAGATACAAGCGCACCTGGCGGCCGGTCAGAAAACCCAAGCGCAACTACACGAGGAAATCAACCGTCTCAATCGACAGATTGGCGCCACGCGGAAAAAACTGGCCCAGATTCAGCAACAACAGCACCAGGCCCAAGCGCAGGTCACCGATCTACGAATGAAGGTCGACGCGCTCCAGGCCAAGTTGAGCCAGCAGAAAAAGATTCTCGCCCAGCAGTTGCGCGCCGCTTACATGCTGGGTGGTGTTACCCCGCTGGCCGTCTGGTTGCAAACGGAACGCCCCACGGAACTAGGACGCATGGGTGTCTTTTACGAATCGCTGGCGCAGGCCCGCAGCGCCCTGATCCTCAAAACACGGGATACCACACAACGTATCCAGAAAACCCGGCAAGAGGTGCAAACCCACGAAGCGGAACTCGCCAAACTGGCGCAACAAATCAGCAATCAGGAACAAACCCTCCAGCAGCAACGCCGGTATCACACCGCTCTGGAGAATCAATTGACAGACCGCATTGCCACCGACCAAGCGAAGATTTCCGAACTTCGAGCCAATGCCAACATTCTCGATGGATTGGTGAATCGCCTGGTTGCGGAATTCCGGCACCAGGAAGCAGTTGCTCGCGCCAAGGCCGCGGAGCGGCGCCGCCGTACCCGTGAACGGCGCGCGCAGCAGCCACTCACCACCACCCATACACCAGCGCCCCCCGGTCCCGCCCCCGCCGTGCCCGCGACACCCATCGTCGGCCACGGAAGATATCCGGCCCCAGTGAATGGGGCCATCACGGTCCGTTTTGGCGCACCGCGAGTAACCGGCGGA
>JAKCBU010000200.1 GCA_021839095.1 Pseudomonadota bacterium
CACGACCTCCTGTGCAAAATTGAAGGCGCGCAGATCGTCAACCCCATTGATATGATCGGCGTGAAAATGGGTATAGAGCACGGCCGTCAGCGACTGCACGCCGGCACGCAGCATCTGCTGACGCAGATCAGGACCGGTATCCACCAGCAGATCAACGCCTTCATCCCGCACCAGGATACTGGCCCGCAGGCGGTGATTGCGCGGGTCGTCGCTACAACAAACCGGGCAGTGGCAGGCAATCACAGGGGTTCCGGCACTGGATCCCGTGCCAAGGAAGACCACCCTCATGGCGCTACCGCGTGTCTGAACAGGGCGTGGAAATTAGCGGTGGTCTGCGTGGCGACCGCCTCCGGCGCCTCGCCCCGCAACGCTGCGAGAAAGGCCGCGACATGGGCCACGAAAGCTGGCTCATTGCGCCTGCCGCGCTGCGGCTCGGGAGCCAGATAAGGTGCATCCGTCTCCACCAGCAGGCGATCCGCCGGCAGCATCTTGGCCACCGCCTGCAATTCGACGGACTTCCTGAACGTCACGATGCCGGAAAAAGAGATATAAAAACCCATATCCAGGGCCGCCCGCGCAAAATCCCGGTTTTCGGTGAAGCAATGGATGACGCCGCCTGCTGCCGCCGCATTTTCACTGCGCAGCATGGCAAGGGTGTCTGCCGCGGCCGCACGGGTGTGCACGATCAACGGCTTTCCCGTGGCCTTGGCCGCCGCTATATGTCGGGCAAACCGCTCCCGTTGCCAGGACAGGTCCCCTTCGCTGCGGTAATAATCCAGGCCGGTCTCCCCCACGGCAACCACCTTGTCGGCGGCCAGCGCGACCAGCAGACGCTCCCATTCCGGCGCTGCCCCAGCCGGTTCGTTGGGGTGTACCCCCACAGCCGCCCATACGCCGGCATGCCCGGCGGCAAGAGCCTGCACCCGCGGCCAGTGCGCCTCGACGACGGCAGCGATCAGCATTTCCCCCACGCCCGCCCCCCGGGCACGGGCCAGGATATCAGATCGGTCTGCGTCAAAATCTTCGAAATCCAGATGACAGTGCGAATCTACCAGCATATAGGAATGGCCTTCCAGCGGGTTCAAGCGGATTTTTCCTGCCCGGCAGGCCGCGCGGGGGATAGATTCCGCCTCTGCCGGGCCGCCTCGAAGAGGCAGATCCCGGTAGCTACGGACACGTTCAGGCTTTCAATGGCTCCCATCATGGGAATATGCGCCAAGTAATCGCAATGCTCCCGGGTAAGGCGGCGCAAGCCCTTCTCCTCACCCCCCATCACCATCACCAGCGGCATTTCGAGGTCCAGCGCATAAAGACTCCGGGGCCCATCCCCCGCCATACCGACCAACCAGAATCCCGCCTCCTGCAGCGAGGACAGAGTGCGCGACAGATTGGTCACGGTACAGACCGGAACGCGTGACGCCGATCCGGCAGACGCCTTGCGCACGGTAGCATTGACCGGGCAGGCATTATCCCCCGGCAGAATCACCGCGTCGACGCCCGCCGCCTCCGCACTGCGCAGACATGCCCCAAGGTTATGGGGATCAAGCACACCATCCAGCACCAGCAGAAAACCACGGCCGTTCAGTTGCGCAAGGATCGTCTCGAAATCTTGTCCGGGAAAGGCGCGCAGCAAGCCGCCCACGCCTTGGTGCCGGTCGGTGTTCAGTTTCCGGCCAAGCGCCGCACTCCGCCATTCCTGCACCGGCAGACGCTGTTCTGCAGCCTTCTGCACTAAAGGTGCAATGCGCTCATCAGCCCGCCGCTCGACGGCAACCCAGAGTTCCAGCAACTCCTCTGCATCCAGTGCCGCGCTGACCGCATGGATGCCATAAAGGGATTCTTTAGTCACACGCAGCTCCAGCCAACATCGCGAGCCCTTCCGGAGGACGCCGGGAGGGTGGTATATAAGGCAGTCCGACGCGAGCAAATGCAGTCACCTCATCGGGTGCCGGTGCCTCATCCCAGCCGGGCAAGCGGCGACAGGCAGCGACAAACCCGGCCGGTCCGGTATGGGCGATCTGCGCAAACCCCAGAAACTCGGTCGCGGCCTGATAAAATTTCACCCTGATGCCTTCATGACTCCATGCCTCCCGTTGCCCGGAGGTAGCCCCCGCGAACAGAGAACAGGCAGCCAGCGCGACGTCCCACTCGTCCGACGTCAACACCCCCTCGCGCAGAAACTCCAGGCGCGGCAGCGGCCATTCGTCCCGCCGCAAAGGGCCGGTACGCTGCAACCGCCACCCCTGCCCTGCAGCCCAGGCAAGAACCCGCGACTCCAGATCCAGATAGACCGGCAACAGTAGCATCATGGGCAACGCACAATCCGCAGAAAACCGTCAAAAACGAGCGATCCACATTTCGACCTAGAAGCTGTCGAAAATATCATCAACGATATTGTCCGCCACCGCGAAGCCGGCTCCCAGCCCCAAACCGGTCATGACATTACCCAAGAAACCGCCACCCATACCCGGCTGCCCCTGCATGGGTGCATTCCAGGGACGCTGCTGTCCCATATTGGGGTTCATTCCACCCTGCCCCATCCCCTGCATCTGCATTTCCAGTTGCTGGATATGCTGCGCCATCTGCTGCAGCATCATCCCTACATTCTGTTGCTGTTGCTGCAAATTCATGGCCAGGCCGCGCAATTCCATACTGATCTCGCGCCCGGTCATAGTATCGGGCGCCATGGCGCTCACCCGTCCAGCCACCTGCTGCAAGGCCTGCAGGTTATTCTGGGTCTGTTGCTGCAACTGATTGTATTGTTGATCCAACATTGAGTAGTCCATGATCTGCTCCTGATGTAATTGCAATGATACCCATCGCAAAGATGATACCCATTGGTTGGATAGACGGGAAGCCTGTACAGTTCCCTGATCACCCAGATCGGCCAGCTACTCCTGAAGGCGCACGCGCCGCTCCCATGCGCGCCACACGCCACGCGCCAGCAGCACCAGAATGGGTCCGATAATCAGGCCAATCAGACCGAACGCCTCGGCGCCGCCAAGGATGCTGAAGAACACCAGAAAGAAAGGGGCTTGCGTCTGCGAACCGGTGAGCAGCGGGCGAACCACCAGGTCCGCTGCGGTAATCACTATCAGCCCCCAGATCAGGACGAGCAGACCGGCAAACCAATGCCCCGTAAAAGCGAGCCACAGGGTGGCAGCGCCGACTACCGCCGTCGCCCCGAAAGGGATAGGCGATATCAGCGCGGTGGCGACCAGCCAGAGGGGCCACATACTCAGTCCGGCAACGGCGTAGGCAATACCGATAAACATGCCCTCTACCACACCTACACCGATGAGGCCGATCAGCACCGAGCGCGCCGCATCCCGACTGGCGGCCAAAAAACGATCACCGCGATCACTGCCCCATATTTGTCCGGCCCCAAGGCGCAGCGCCTCCGTCAGGCGTTCACCATGGAGGGCCAGCGCAAACACCGTCAGCGCGGCAAAAAACGTGTGCAGGGTGAATATCCAGAGCTGGCTCAGAGAATCGGTGATGATGCCGGAATGTGTGCTCACCAGCGCGGAGAGGTAGGCACCGTTCAGCCCGTGCAGGTGGCTGAGCAACCAGTGTCCCACATAGGGAATTTTCATCACCTCCGGCGGCACGGCGACAAGGGGACCACCCGACTGCCAGCGGGAAATCAGCAGTGCCAACTGAGGCAGGACCGAATCTACAATAATGACCGCCGGAATGATGATGATCGCCACCCACGCCAGGGCATGGACAAGGGAACCCAGCCAGCGCGGCATGTGGAAGGCACGCTCCAGACGTAATTGCCAGGGCCAGCCCACCGTCGTCAGCACCGCCCCCATCAGCAGGGGACCTGCGAATGGGCTGAGGGTGTATGCGGCGCCAGCGTAG
>JAKCBU010000201.1 GCA_021839095.1 Pseudomonadota bacterium
TTCCGATCGGGAGCCGCACGATGGATATTTCAGAACTGCTCGCCTTCGCGGTGAAAAACAACGCTTCGGACACACATATTTCGGCAGGTCTGGCGCCGATGCTGCGGATCAACGGCGACATCCGTCCGCTGAATGTGGAGGCGCAGGACAGCAAAACCGTACACAGCATGATTTACGACATCATGAACGATTTCCAGCGGAAGAGGTATGAGGAGAACCTGGAAATCGACTTTGCCTATGAACTGCCGGGTGTGGCGCGTTTTCGGGTTAATGCCTTCAACCAGGACCGCGGACCGGCTGCGGCGTTCCGGACGATTCCTGCGGGTGTGCTGACACTGGAAGACCTCAATGCGCCCGGTTCTTTCAGGGAGATCATCAACGTACCGCGCGGACTGGTATTGGTCACGGGGCCGACCGGATCGGGTAAGTCAACGACGCTGGCAGCGATGGTGGATCATATCAATGCGAATCGCGCCGACCACATCATCACCATTGAGGATCCCATCGAATTTCTGCACACTCCCAAGAAGTGCTTGATCAACCAACGCGAGGTGGGTGCCAGCACCCACTCCTTTGAAAACGCCCTGCGCTCGGCTTTACGTGAAGATCCCGATATCATTCTGGTGGGCGAGTTACGTGATCTGGAGACCATGCGCCTGGCGCTGACCGCGGCAGAGACCGGCCATATCGTGTTTGCGACGCTGCATACCAGTTCCGCACCAAAAACCATCGACCGTATCGTCGATTCCTTTCCCGGGGGGGAAAAGGATATGGTGCGCGCCATGCTGTCCGAATCCCTGCGCGCGGTCATTTCCCAGACTCTGCTCAAAACGGCCGATAGCAAGGGACGGGTCGCTGCGCACGAAATCATGATCGCCACGCCGGCTATCCGCAACCTGATTCGTGAGAACAAGGTTGCGCAGATGTATTCGGTGATCCAGACCGGGCAAAATCAGGGTATGCAAACCCTGGACCAGTGTCTTGCCGACCTGGTGCGTGCCCACAAGGTGACTCGCGAAGATGCACTACGTCGGGTACAGAATAAAGACAGCTTCATGAACGTGGCCTGAGGAACATTTATGTCTGTACTGGATGACCTGCTGGTCCTGATGGTGGAAAAAAACGGCTCGGACCTGTACCTCACCGTGGGCTCGCCGCCGGTCATGAAAGTCGACGGGCGGACGGTTCCGGTGGGGACAGAAATGCTGAAACCGGGTCAGGTGTTGAATCTGGCCAAGGAAATTCTGGGGATGGAGCGCTTGCAGGAGTTTCAGCACGAGAAAGAAATCAACATGGCCATTTCCGTGCCCGGGGCCGGGCGTTTCCGGGTCAACGGGTTTTTTCAGCGCGGTGAACTGAGCTTTGTCCTGCGCGCCATCAAGACCCAGATTCCCAGCCTGGAGCAGCTCAGGCTGCCGCCGATACTGAAAGATCTGGCCATGACGTCGCGGGGGCTGGTGCTCTTCGTCGGGTCTACCGGTTCCGGGAAAAGCACCTCTCTGGCGTCGATGGTCCAGTATCGCAACCAGAATGCGGCGGGTCATATTCTCACCATTGAGGATCCGATCGAATTTCTGCACCGGAATGCGAAGTCCATCGTCAATCAGCGCGAAGTGGGCATCGATACCCTGAATTATGAGCGGGCGCTGGAGAATGCATTGCGGGAGGCACCGGATGTCATCCTGATCGGAGAAGTGCGCAGCCGGGACACCATGGATCACGCCATCGCTTATGCCGAAACCGGGCACCTGTGTATGTCGACCCTCCATGCGAACAATGCCAATCAGGCCATCGAACGTATCATCAACTTTTTCCCGGAAGATCGTA
Organism: Pseudomonadota bacterium; assembly: GCA_021839095.1. Next base: position 1,828 of record JAKCBU010000201.1, read on the forward strand.
AAAAACAGTTGCTCATGGATCTTTCGCTCAATTTGCGTGCCGTGGTCTCACAGCGCCTGTTGCCGGTCAAGGGGCAGAGCGGACGAATCGCTGCAATGGAGGTGCTGATCAATACTCCGGCCATCGCCGATCTGATCTACAAGGGTGAAGTGGGCTTGCTGAAAGACGCCATGTCGCGAACGAATGATGTCGGTATGCAAACGTTTGATCAGAGCCTGCTGCAACTGTTTATGGAGGGCTTGGTAGAATATGACGATGCCCTGCGCGCGGCTGATTCGCAGAACGATCTGCGCCTCGCCATCAAACAGGCGTGTATGCGTTCAGGCATGGTAGATCCTGGGGCGGCCACCTCTGTGGAAGGGCAGTGGCGTATTCAGTCCTGAGCGACGTATGGCTGCTACTGGCCGCGTGGGCCGTTCTGGCGGCCTGGCTGGTGCTGCTCCTCGGGCGGGGCGCTTTCTGGCGGGCAGATCAGCGTCTTCCACCCCGCGAAAGCAACCCACAGCGAAGCTGGCCAGAAGTCACCGCCGTGGTGCCTGCGCGTAATGAAGCAGAGGGTATTGATGCCTGCGTAACGGCTCTGCTGAGGCAGGATTACCCCGGCGTCTTGCGGGTCATCGTGGTGGATGACCAGAGCACAGATGGCACAGCAAAGTGCGCGCGGGAGGCGGCGCGGCGGATGGATGCCTCGTCCCGTCTGGAGGTGCTGACCGGTACGCCGTTGCCGGAAAACTGGGCGGGTAAGGTCTGGGCCATGGACCAGGGGGTGACTGCGGCCGGCCCGGTGCCGTTTCTTTGGTTCACCGACGGCGATATCGTGCATGGGCCGGATGTCTTGCAGCGCCTCGTTACCCGGATAGAGGATCGGGGCCTGTCGTTGGTCTCGCTGATGGTGATGCTCTCCTGTCGCGGTTTTTGGGAGCGTCTTCTGATTCCGCCCTTCGTCTTCTTCTTCCAGATGCTGTACCCCTTTCCCTGGGTCAACGACCCACACCGGACTCTGGCCGGTGCGGCGGGGGGGTGCATGCTGCTGCGTCGGGAGGCACTCGAAAAGGCCGGCGGGTTCGCTGCCATGCGTGCCGCACGCATAGATGACTGCACGCTGGCAGCGTTGCTGAAGCCCCATGGCGCGATCTGGCTGGGTTTAGGGACGGAGAGCTATAGTCTGCGGGATTACCGCCAACTTGGCGAAATATGGCGGATGGTAGCCCGCTCCGCCTACGTGCAATTGCGGTTCAGCCCCTGGCGCCTGCTCGGAGCGACGTTGGTGATGACTTTTCTCTATGCCGGGCCGGTAGGGGGGCTGCTGTATGGACTTTGGACCGAAAATGTCTGGCTGGCCCTGCCCGCGCTGCTCGCCTGTCTGCTGATGCTGACGGCCTACGTGCCTACTTTGCGGCTTTACGCGCTGAACCCCCTCCGGGCGTTCAGCCTGCCCGTTGCTGCTCTGCTCTATACACTTATGACGCTGGATTCCGCCCGCCGTCATTACGGTGGCCGGGGCGGGGCGTGGAAAGGGCGGCATTATAGTATGCCCAGACAGGAGCGCTGAACCCCCGTTGCGCGTCGACGGGGCCGCATTGCGCTTCTCAGCGGTAATGCAGCAGATAACGCCACTCAAAGGCCACCTTGGCCGCATGCCAGAGCGAATTTGGCAGGATGCTGGCATGGTTGGGGCTGCGATAGACCATGATGCCGCTGTCCAGGGCGTCGACAATGCAGATCAACTCGCTGCGGAAGGTGTTGTCTGCCGCCTTCCCCTGCAGATGCAGGAGCAGGTTATGCACGGCGGTCCCGGCCTGCAGGTCCGCCATATGGCCCTGCTTGGGTAGCCAGTCCGGGCTGCCCGCGTAGGACCCCCCGTCACCGATGACGAAGACGCCCGGATGGTCGGGAACGGTGCAGTGCAGGTCGGACTGAAAAAAGCCACCGGCAGAGAGGGGCAAACCGCTGTCGGCTGCCCAGTCCGGGCCGGTCATGCCGGGCATGAACAGGATCAGGTCCGCGGCAATGTCGCCGCCTT
>JAKCBU010000202.1 GCA_021839095.1 Pseudomonadota bacterium
TACCTTGGCGAAGTATGCGCGGAATGCGCAACCGCATCGCCCATGGTTACTTCGACATCAATCTCGACGTGGTTTGGGATACCGTACAGACGGCGCTGCCGGAATTGGCGGCACAAATATCCGGTGTTGTTCGCTGATAATGAATTATCATCCCGGGCGCATGTTCCCAAAAGGCCCCTTTACTTAACCGGACATTCCCGCCTGCCTGCGGGAGGAGTAATATTGGCCATCACCCGACGTTGGTGATCGGCGGCTCTGGGACTCCTCAAAGTAGCCTGACAATAGTGGACATGTGCGGAAGCCGCTGCGCGGCGGCCGCTAGCCTTTTCGCAGTTCCTGCAGGTCTCGCTCCAGTTTTTCCAGGCGGGTGAGGATGGAGTCGGGGTAGGTCGGCTGCTTGGCGTTGAGGATGGCGGCGAGGTCCTGAAAGAACAAGCATGCTTGCCGCGTAAGGAACAGTATTCTTCACAAAAAAGGAGTCGCCATGCACGAACGAGTCACCCTCACCTTCGGCATACCATTCGCCCCTCCACCAACGTATATCGCACCTGCCCGCGCAACTCCCACTGTCCGTAAGGCAGATTCCGCCCGCGACTCCACTGAAGCGCGGGTTCCACGATGCAATAGGCCTCGGGATCAAAGATACAGAGGTCGGCGGGGGCGCCGGCCATCAGGGATGGCGCGGGCAGGCCGATAGCGCGGGCAGGGCCGACACTCAACAGACCCAGCACCGTCATCATGTCCACCACCCCTTCATCCACCAGACGCAGTGCAAGGGGCAGGAGCCATTCGACCGCGGCGATACCGAAGGGCGCCTGGGTAAAGGTCATGCCCGCGCGATCCACGCCCCAGGGGCTGTGGTCGCTACTGATGGCCGTGATGGCACCGGTGGCTGCGGCGAGACGCAGGGCATCGCGCTCTGCCGCAGGACGCAAAGGCGGCAGGGTCTTGGCGTGAAGATTGAAGAAACCGACATCCTGCTCGGTGAGCAGCAGGTGGTGGATGCTCACCCCACAACTCACCGGCTCACCCCGCTGACGCGCCGCCGCGACCTCGGCAACCGCGGCGACCGTACTCAAGTGCGGAAAATGAATGGGACAGCCGCTGAGTGCGGCGATGGCGATATCCCGCTGCACGCCGATCTGCTCCGCCGCCGCCGGACGTCCGGGCAAACCCAAGCGGATGCTCGAATGGCCCTCGTGCATCACCCCCTGGGCCGCCAGTTCCGCTTCTTCGCCATGGAGCCATACCGGCAGGCCGAGATCCGCCGCGTAGCTCAGGGCCAGTCGCAACAAGGCCGCACTGGCCACGGGCGCCTTGGCCTGGCTGAAAACGATGGCGCCCGCTTCCGCCAAACCCGCCATCTCGGTCAACGCCGCACCCTGAAGCTGGGTCGTAAGGGCACCGGACAGATGCACCTTGGCCAAGCCCAGGCGATCCGCCAGTGTGCGCTGCGCTTGCAGGACGGCTGGGGTATCCGCCACGGGCTGGGTGTCCGGGCGCAATACGACCTGGGTCACCCCACCCGCCACCGCCGCGCGCAGTTCGCTGGCGAGATCGCCATCCCGCCCGTGACCGGGCGTGTGCCCCTGAAAAGCGGTCTCGATGAAGCCGGGGCAGGCGATCAGCCCGCTGCCATCCAGCGTCTCTTCCGCCGTAAAGCCGACAGGCAGCGTGCCCCGCGCGACGATTCGGCCATCCGCCATGGCCAGATCCGTGATCGCGTCAAACCCGTCATAGGGGTCCATCACCCGAATGTTGCGTATCACCCTGCGCATGGTCTTCACTCCCCGCCCGCCGCGCCCGCGAGGATGGCGAGCACCGCCATCCGCACCGCCAGGCCATGGGCCACCTGTTGGAGAATCACCGCCTGCGCGCCATCGGCCACCTCCGAGGCGATTTCCACCCCGCGATTCATGGGACCCGGATGCAGCACCAGCGCGCCTGGTTCCGCCCACCGCAGCCGCTCCGGCGTCAGTCCGAACCGACTGTGGAACTCATCCAGACTAGGCAGACGGTGCGACACCATGCGCTCCCGTTGCAGGCGCAGGGCGCAAATCACATCCACGCCGCGCAAACCGGCCCGCAGATCGTGGTAGACATGCACCCCCAGCGCCGAGAGCGCCTCGGGCACCAGGGTACTTGGGCCGATGACGCGAATTTCCGGGCAGCCGAGAATGGACAAGGCATGTATCTGCGAGCGCGCCACCCGCGAATGCAGCACATCGCCGACAATGGCCACCACCCGGCCTTCGATGGGCCCCGCCAGACGGCGGATGGTGAACACGTCCAGCAAAGCCTGCGTCGGGTGGGCATGTTGGCCATCGCCGGCGTTCACCACCAGCACCGAGTCGCCGAGATGGCGGACGACCAGATGGGCCGCCCCCGCCTCCGGATGGCGAATGACGAAACCATCCACCTGCATGGCCACCAGATTATCGACCGTATCCATGAGGGATTCGCCTTTGCTGGCGCTACTGGTGCCGACGGCGATATTCAGCACATCCGCCGAGAGGCGTTTGGCGGCCAGTTCAAAGGTGCTGCGGGTGCGCGTGCTGTTCTCAAAGAAGAGATTGACGATGGTGCGTCCGCGCAGGGTGGGGGTCTTTTTGACGCTGCGGTTCGCGATACTGAGGAAAGACTCCGCCGTATCCAGTATCTGGAGCAGTTCCCGCTCCCGCAGACCTTCGATACTCAGCAGGTGGCGGAGTCGGCCCTGTGCATCGTATTGCAGGTTACCTTCACCAAAGCGCAGGGTGGCACTCATGGTTGCGGCCCCCGCTGCTCCAGTTCCAAACGGAGCGGATCGGGGCCGTGCAGTTTGATATGTTCGCCCGCGTTGGCGTTCAAACGCAACGCGGCGACGTCGGCGGTCACCGGTAATTCGTGCCCGCCGCGATCCACCAGCACGGCCAGACGGATGCGGGCAGGCCGTCCATAGTCGAAAATTTCGTTCATCGCGGCGCGCACCGTGCGACCGGTGTACAGGACATCGTCGATCAGGATGAGGTCGCGGCCCTCCACGTCGAAGGGGATATCCGAGGCGCGCACCTGGGGGTGCAGACCGATCTGGCTGAAGTCGTCGCGATAAAAGGAGATGTCCACCTGCCCCAGGGGTTGCTGCAAGCCGAGCGCGGCGTGCAGGGTGCGCGCCAACCAGACGCCGCCGGTAAAAATGCCGATCATCGCCGTTCGTTCAGGGTCGATGAGGGGGCGCAGATCACGCGCCATGCCCTCCAACAGCGCGGTCACGTCCCAGTTCGTCGTCATGTGTGTCTCCCGGCACGATGAAACGTCCACAAAATTTCGCAGGCTGCGGCCTGATCCCGCAAACGATTCCGCTTTTTCTCGGAAAAGGTGCGATCTTTCAGGAGCAATTCGGCGGCATGGCTACTCAGACGCTCATCCACCCAATGGATAGGCAACGGGAAACGCCGCTGCAACCGTTCGGCAAAATTGCGCACCCGGTCCACCATGAATCCCTCACGGCCATCCATGTGCAGGGGCAAACCCAGGACCAGCGCGCGGGGTTGCCATTCTCTGAGGATGCGCGCGAAGCCCTCCCAATCCGGACCACGCTCGCCATTGCGCAGGGTGGCGATCCCTTGCGGCGCCAGACCGGATTCTCCCAGAATCGCGATTCCGATACGGCGCTCCCCGAAGTCTATCCCGAGTAGCGGCCCATCCCGCTCAGGCATGACCCGCCGCACCGCTGAGCAGACGCATGTCTACCCCCAACAGGCGCGCCGCGGCCTGCCAGCGCTCACTGGCGGGCAGATCGAAGATCACCGCCATGTCCAGGGGGCCGTGCAACCAGGCGTTCTCTTTCAGTTCCTCTTCCAGTTGCT
>JAKCBU010000203.1 GCA_021839095.1 Pseudomonadota bacterium
TAACCGGAAACCGGAATGGACACCGCCCCCGCGGGTCGTGGAATCGGGGTGTCGGGGGGCATCCACCGGTCGTCCTTCCAGACGCCGAGAGAGATGCCGCCGGACAAGGACAGAATGATGACGCCTGGGGCGGGAGGCGCCTGGACAAGGCGCAGCGCGTCCAGGTGGAAAGGGCTCTCGATAAAACCCAGGGTATGGCCCTCGGCATCCCGCAACCGGACACGCAAGGATAGCACTCCGGCCTGGGCATGGCGCGTATGGCGGACGGGGCCGATACTCCGGTCGGCATTCCCCGGCAAAGGGACAAAGATCTCCGGACTCCCGGTACGGCGATCGGATGGCGGCATCGTGGACCAGAGGATGCGATTGCCAACGGCATCATACAGACTCACAGCGGTCACATCGGGATGCATGCGGTGGAAGGCGGCGAAAGTGGTGATCAGTTGCGCCTTGGAGGGGATGGGCTGTCCTCTCTTTCGAAGCATTGCGTCCAGAACAGCCAGTTTGGCAAATCGCATGTTCAAGACATCGCTGACTTGGGCAGCGACGTCCTGGATCGCCAAGATCGCTTGTGTTCGCGTGCTTTCCCGGATACTGTCCCGGAAATCCTGCAGCCGGATTACGGCGAATATCCCCGCGATGGCGACAAAAAGGAGCCAGCCCACCAGCGGAGCGAGCCACTCCATCCGATGATAGAGGAGCCATCGGTGCCCGCGATGGGAGGAAGCGGCATCAGGGAAATGTGCCATAAGTGCTTCTTTCTGAAGCGAGGTATCGGCTGTTCTTCATCAAGACAGGACCGTGGCGGGTGTTCCCTCCCCGGCGCCTCACCTCCCAGGGCGATGACTAATGGGCGGCGCGTTGCCGCAGCCGGATGACGACCTCCACCTTTTCCACCTCCGTTTCCGGTGGTAATTCAGGCAATTTGTTGATGTGCAGGGCCGATGCGGGTATGTCCACCAACGCACCAGAGTCGGTATAATAGAAGTGGTGGTGAGATGACACGTTGGGATCGTAGAAGACCTTGCCGGGCTCGACGATCACCTCGCGCACCAGGGCATGGTCGGCAAAGAGCCCCAAGGTATTGTAGACCGTGGCCTTGGAGACCACCGGATAGTCCGCGTTGACGCGCTGCATGATCTCTTCCGCCGAAAGGTGGGCACAGGAGGAAAAAAGGGCATATCCGATCTCCACTCGCTGACTGGTGGGGTTCACCCCCGCGTCACGAAGCACTTCCAGTACACGTTGCTTATTCCACTCGTTATTTTGCATGGTATGGTCTCATTTCACTTCTAAACTTATTACAAGTGTAACGCCGATTCACGTTCAGGAGAAGGATTACGGGTAAGCCTCTGCGCAGACAGTGCGTAAGGAGTAATATCTAACGGAGTTGGTGTTTCCGTCAACAATGCGACGAGTATGTCCGCGGTGGCGAGCGCATTGGTCAGACCGTAACGAAAATGGCCAGCGGCGACGAAGAGACCCTCCCAGTCGGGCACGGGACCGATGTAAGGAATGTTGTCCCGACTCCCTGGACGTAGCCCCGACCATTGCCTGAGCAGCGGAGCATGCACTATGTCGGGAAAAACCGCACAGGCAAAGTCCCACAATTCCTGGCGCGCCACTGACGTGGTCGATTTATCAAAGCCGACCAGTTCACTGGTGCTTCCCACCAAAAACAATCCGTCTCGCCGCTGCACCAGATAGCGATGGTCACGCATCACCATGGTACTCAGGTTTCCAGGCTTTCCCTGCAACAGGAGCATTTGTCCGCGCACAGGGAGGATGCTCGGAGGGTTGCCGGTTTCCCGCAACAACGTTCCACTCCAGGCGCCAGCGGTTACGATGGATCGCTCCGCAGGAATGAAGCCGCAGCTGGTCTCCACGCCGCGCAGACGTCCTTGCCGCTGGCGAAAGCCCGTGACCGTAATGTCTTCTTCCAAATGGACACCGACTTGGTGGCAACGCGCGGCCAATGCAGCCAGCAAGCGGGGATTGCGCACCTGCGCGACCTCAGGGCACCAAAGCGCTTTGACCCCAGGAAGCGAGAACTGGTCATCGCGTTTGGAGGATTCAAGACGCCAATCCAGCCCCCATGCCTTCGCCCAGATCAGCGCATCGTCGGGAATTTTTTCCTGCGAACCATCCAGAATGAACAAACCGGAGGGATTCCATTCGGGATCGACGCCGGTCTGCTCAAACAGGGTTGCCGCGAGCCGGCCATATCTCTGCATGCCGTATAGCGCGAGCTGTAACAGGGCAGGGGAGTAGCGCCAAGGATAGAGCGGACTGAGTATCCCCGCTCCGGCCCAGGATGCTTCTCGCCCAATACGGCCTTGTTCCAGGATCGTGACACGAAAGCCGGCTTCCGCCAGTTTGACGGCGCTCAGCAAGCCGACGACACCGCCACCGACGAGGAGAACGTCCGCCTGGGGTGAACCTTCAGTGTCCATCCGCAATAGACCTAAAAATCGATGCGATAAAAAATGTTGGCGCCATTTTGGGTACCGCTCTCCGTCTGTAGTTCAATGTGGCGAGAAACCCGGTAGCGTAGACGTGCCACGGTACCGCTGCCGAGCACCGACTGTCCGACGCTCAGATAAAGATCGGGAGTGAGGTAATGACCCAAGGTGACCATGGCGCCGGCCAAGCCAGAATTTCCATCCGAGCTTACCCCAACGTCGATGCCACCGCCATTCAGGTTGTTGCCGAACAAGGCGGCGCGACTGGCGGAAAAGAGCGTTCCCGCCGCCGCGGAAAGCAGCGCATTCTGGTTCTTGAGCCCACTGCTGGGTGTACCCAGGACGAGGTAGGAGAGAATGTCCGTCTGCGACATGGCGGGCTTGGAGTAGAGCGTGACCTGCGGCGCTTGTAGCGTACCGGCGACTTGAACTCCGGCGTGTACGGGGGTGTTGTCCACCGCGAAGCTGGACGAGGGTTTGATCGTGCGCACCGCCAGCACATCCAGATTGGCCTGACTTGCGGCACCATGGAACAGAATGGACCCACGCTGGAAGTCGAGGGTATGTCCATAAATGGCGTATTGGCCATCTACCATGCGCAACGTGCCATCGACCTGAGGGTTCTGAGCAGCGCGCATTTTTACCGCCAAGCTGCCGACCAGGCGGGCACGCAAACCACCGATGATGACTCTGGCGTCATTGCCCAGGGTCACATGTATATCGGCGCGGAGGGCGGTACCGCCGCTTTTGTGCATGTTTTTCACGAAAACGACATCACTGGACGGTTTGGGGCCGCTGAAATCCGTCCCCAAGATGCGCAAACGATTGGTGTGGATGTCCCCCTGTATGTCAACTTTCTGCAGATCCCCGGCAACGCTCAGGTTCGGGCTGACCACCGCCTGCACTTGCGGCAAATTGAGGGCTGTGAAATGCTTCCCGGTAACGTGAAGGTTAAAGCCCTTCTTCTGCTGTAACTGGATGCTTCCTGTTCCCAGGATCTGGCCGCTGCCGGAAGTGGCTTGCAGCCGGGTGATCTGCAACTGTTTCCCGTCACCCTCCAACTGTGCGCCTACGTCACGCACATTCAGACCTGCCTGCGGAACGAAAAAACCCAGTCCCTCGAGCCGAGCCGTTCCTTTCCACTGCGGATGCGCCCAGGTACCCAGGATTTGGGTATTTATCGAGCCCTGACCTTGCGGACGCATTTGCAAGGCACCGACAGGGAGAGCGGCAAAGAGCGGCGCACCCAGTTGGGCTTGGATCGCGCCTTGCAACGTGGCATCGCTATTCCAGTGCCAAGGCAAGGACAAGGTTGCGGGACTATGCAGCGCGACATGCGCGCCGCCCCAACCCTGCGCGAGA
>JAKCBU010000204.1 GCA_021839095.1 Pseudomonadota bacterium
AGAACTCTTTCAGAACCCCAATGTGCGCCTGCGCATGTGGAATGCGCGAATGTTTTGGCAAGTCGGCGATCAGATGCACGTCGCACCGGCCGCGCTCACCGATCCCAAAGTGGACACCTGCGAGTTGGAAGTGATGTTGAGCGCCGCCGCATTGACCGACTCCCAGTGCGCCGCCGAACTGGACAAGCGCGAACCCGGCCGTGCCACCTTCATTCAGCGTCAGGTTCGGGAAGGCATGCGTCCTCTCCTGCGCCGGACGCCATAGACTCGGGACAACCCCTGGCCCAGGGGTTCGCCGGGCGCCTGGGAGTCACGCCTTGAATACGCGATCCCCAGAGATCCACGAGCAAAAAACCGGTTTTTGGCGACGGACCCCACCCTCACGCCAACAGTACATCCACCTGTCGAGCACAGATGAGGTCATTGTCCGTCAACCCACCCACAGCGTGAGTGCTATAACGCACCACACAGCGGTTATAGCCCACTTCCAGATCGGGATGATGGTCTTCCCTGTCGGCAATCCAGGCTACCGCGTTCACGAAAGCCATGGTTTCGTAAAAATTGTTGAAATGAAATTCGCGGCGCAATACCCCGTCCACCACCTGCCAGCCGGGCAGACCTCGCAGCCCAGCCTCTACCGCCTCCGCCGACAAGACCGATACCCCGCCTTCGCAAGGCTGGCAACGCCCCTTACGCAAATCACTCTCCATTTCATGTCCTCCTTTTGGCAAGACCGGCACGAAGCGTTATCCTTAGTCTCTTCCGGTAAGTCACTCACCAGGGAACGCCCCATGTCCAAAAAACCTGCTGTGCCTCTGCAAACCCCCGATGGCAGCCAGCATATTCTGCTGCACTCCTGCTGTGCGCCCTGCGCCGGCCCCATCATGGAGGATATTCGCGCGGCGGGCATCAATTTTACCGTACTCTTCTACAACCCCAACATCCACCCCCAGGCCGAGTACGAACTACGTAAAGCGGAAAACATTCGTTACGCCAAGCAACTGGGAGCCCCCTTCGTGGATCTCGACTACGACAAGGATCAATGGTTCGCCCGCGTCAAGGGGCTGGAGTGGGAACCGGAGCGCGGCGCACGCTGCACCACCTGCTTCGATATGCGCTTTGAGCGTTCCGCCCACTACGCGGTCGAACATGGCTTCAGCATCTTCACCAGCACCCTCGGCATTTCCCGCTGGAAAGATATGGCACAGATCAACGCCTGTGGACGGCGGGCCGCCGCCCGCCATGCGGGATTGCAGTATTGGGACTACAACTGGCGCAAGGGCGGTGGCAGCGCGCGGATGATCGACCTTGCCAAGCGCGAGGGCTTTTATCAACAAGAATATTGCGGCTGTGTGTACTCCCTGCGTGACAGCAATCAACACCGGATCAGCCAGGGCCGGAACAAGATCGTTCGTGGCGTGAAATTCTACGGGCGCGACGAGCCGCCCCGGAAATCGGGTACAAACACCATCGACGTCAAGAACACGTAGCCGCCGATCCCGCCCGGGTGCCTGGCCACCGTCCTCATTCTCTACCCACTTCTGCCAGATAAGACCAGGAAAAACCGGGGCCGGGATCCCATTTGCGACCAGGCGCGATGTCCGAGTGCCCCACCATGCGCTCTGGACCGATAGCCGGGAACAACAGGCGCAAGTCTTTCGCCAGCATCGCCAGACGTTGATACTGGGCGGGCATGAACGTCGTGCTTTCACTGCCTTCCAGCTCGATGCCCACACTATAGTCATTACAGCCTGTACGGCCCTGCCACTGGGATACCCCGGCATGCCAGGCGCGCCGTAACACCCCCACGTGCTGCCATAAGGAGCCATCGCGCTCGATGAAAAAGTGCGCGGAAACCCGCAGATCGCGCAAAACGTCGTAGTAAGGATGGGTGGTGAAGTCCAACGTCCCCATGAAGAATCGCTGAACCTCTCCGCTGCCAAACGCTTCGGGGGGTAAGCTGATCGCATGGATCACCAGCAAATCGACCACCGTTCCCGGTGGTCGTTCATCCTGATAGGGCGACGGCGCCGGGCGAGCCTGACGATACCAACCCGCGCTGTCCCAAACCGTCACGGCATTTCTTCCGGTGGCAGGTGGGCGACATCGGCGAGCAGACGATGCAGGGCATGGGCGCGGGCCTCCACTTGCAGAGGTCGTTGATAGCGGCCGTCACGGAAGAGAAACAAGGCCGGGAGATGGTATACGCCGAACTCTTGGGTAATGCCCATGTCTATCCCCGCATCCACCTCCCAGACCTGCAAATCCTCCCGGGTGGCCTCATAATCGGCCAGAAGCCTGCGCCAGATCCGGCAGGAATGACAACCCGCCGAGGTAAAAAAAAGGAGGATCAACCCCTGCGTACCCGCCATCCTTTGCCAAAAACCCAGCTCCGATACCGTCTCCATCGCCTTACTCCTCAACCGGACGGCGCCAAGCGCCACCCGCTTTATGACCAAACCCCGCAACCTCGACCTAAAGCTGAGGATGCCGGCGCGCGCTCGGTCCCCGCAAGCGATTCAAGGCAGACAGGTAGGCCTTGGCACTAGCCACGACGATATCCGTATCCGCGCCCTGTCCATTCACCGCTCGACCAGCATCATCCTGCAAACGGACCGTCACATCACCCTGGGCGTCGGTGCCGGTGGTAATGGCGTTCACCGAGTAGAGTAGCAACCGGGTGCCACTCCGCACCACCTTTTCCATGGCCTTGAAAGCCGCATCCACGGGGCCATCGCCTATCGCCTTGGCGGTTTCCGCGACACCATCGACCCAGACTTCCACGGTCGCCTCCGGCCGGGTGCCCATCTCCGAGCAAACCCGCAGATAGCCGAGCCGATAATGATCGGCCTGCTCCTCCTGCAGATCCTCATTGACCAGCGCCTGTAAATCTTCGTCAAAAATTTCGGCCTTACGATCGGCAAGCTCCTTGAAGCGGGCGAAGATCTGATCAAGGGCATCCTTCTCCAGATGAATACCCAAGGCATCCAGACGGGCGCGCACAGCGGCACGGCCGGAGAGTTTGCCGAGGGTCATGCGATTGGCGGCCCAACCCACCGCTTCGGCACGCATGATTTCGTAAGTCTCACGGTGCTTGAGGACCCCGTCCTGATGAATACCGGACTCATGGGCAAAAGCGTTGGCGCCCACAATGGCCTTGTTGGGCTGGACGGGGAAACCGGTGATCGTGGAGACCAGCTTGCTGGTGGACACGATCTGGCTGATGTCGATACGGGTATCGCAGGCAAAAGCGTCGCCGCGGGTTCGCACGGCCATGACGATCTCTTCCAGAGCGGCATTGCCTGCCCGCTCACCAAGGCCATTGATGGTGCATTCCACCTGACGCGCGCCATGCTGGACCGCCGACAAGGAGTTGGCGACCGCCAGGCCCAGGTCATTATGACAATGCACCGAGAAGACGGCTTGATCCGCATTGGGTACCCGGTTACGCAGACTGGCGATGAGTTGGCCAAAGCGATCGGGCAGATTATAGCCAACGGTGTCCGGAATGTTGATCGTTCGCGCCCCCGCCTTGATGACGGCTTCAATGATCCGGCACAGAAAGTCTTCTTCCGAACGCCCCGCGTCCTCCGGTGAGAACTCCACATCATCGCAATACCGCCGGGCGAGCTTGACCGCCGCCACGGCGTGCTCCAACACCGTGGCGGGCGCCATGCGCAGCTTGGCCTGCATGTGCACCGGGCTGGTGGCGATGAAGGTATGAATACGCGCGGCACTGGCGCCCGCCAGGGCCTCACCGGCGCGACGAATGTCCTCGTCACGGGCGCGGGCCAAACCGCAAATGCGGCTGTCGCGCACG
>JAKCBU010000205.1 GCA_021839095.1 Pseudomonadota bacterium
CCGATCTGCTACCGCACTCATGGAAGTTCCTCCTGTCATTCCGCCTCAGGCGGCGTAGTATTCATCAAAGGCGATCCAGCCGGACCGCATTACCCCGTCTTCCTGGGCCGCAGGTTGTCGCCACACGGCTTCCAAAGATTTTCTTCGCTGCACGGCCCGCGCCAGGGCCGGACCAAACTGATCCTGCATATCTTCTGCGTAGCTCTCTAACGCGTCCCCGTCGCCCGCCAGATAATCAGCAGCGGCCAATCCTGCGCCCTCACCACTGATTACCGCAGCGGGGATACCCGCCCCCGTAATGGGATGGGTAAGCCCGGCCGCGTCTCCGGCAAGCACCACGTTGCCATGCACCATGGGCCGAATACCGCCCACCGGAATTGCTCCACCAGTACGCCCGAGAACGGCTTCGCCGATGATGCCGCGCTCTACCATCTGCCGATGCAACTGCTCCAACGGCAATTTAAGATTGTCCTCAAAACGCCGATCCGCACCCAGTCCGAGATTAGCCACCGGCCCGCGGGGAAACAACCAGCCATACCCTCCCGGAAAAGCATCCGAAAGAAAAATATCCGTATCCGCATAGGGGCGCAACAACGGCACTGTATATTGACGGGTATAAACGACCTCTTGATGCGGCAAGCCCATGGCCTCCGCCACCAGGCTGTGTGGCCCATCGGCGCCAATCAGTAGGCGGGGACGCACCGTGAACTCTTCCTCTGTGCCGCGCCGCAAGCGGGCCACTTCGCCATCCCAGGCGAGGAATTGGCAACGCGTTTCCATCTGAGCACCGGCTGCCTGCGCCAGTTTTGCCAAGCCCTGGTCGAAACGTGCCCGGTCAATCATGATGCCAGGGAACACGCTGTGATGCTGCAACCCGGATGGCAGTACCGTCAACATCCCCGCCACGTCCTGCACCCGCGAATCCGTTTCATGCACGGTACGCAAGAGCGGCATCGGGACAAACTCGGCGCATTGCACCGGAAGACCGACCTCGGCACGACGATCCACGCAGATCACCGTAAGGCCCTTGCCCGCGGCGGCACGCGCTGCCGCCGCGCCGGCCGGGCCGGCGCCAATCACCAGTACATCTATGGCTAAAGGGTTCACGCGCCTTTTGCCGCCATCCGCAATACCGTCGCGAAGTGCTCCGGCTGTAAGCCGAAGCCATCGACAGCCTGCTTCTCGAACAATCCCTCGATAACACCGTCCACGTCGTTCAGATGGACATTACGCAGCGCCGCCTCCAGATCGACGATAGCGCGCCGCGGCTGGACAAAATAATCACCGCTGAAGTGAACCTGCCGCACTCGGCTCCCATAACTGTCCCAGAGCATTTCCGCTTGCAGCGTGCCACCGGGGGCGCGTAAGGTCGCTTTGCGCAACGGCATGTCGTCGCGCGCGCGGCGGTTGATGCCGAGCCAGTCCGCGTCACGCACCTCCGCCAACGCCTCCGGCAACAGCGCGGCTACTGCATCCGGCAAGTCGCCCTGGACGAAAGACAGCCCCAAATGCGCGCGGAAACCATCCAGCAAGACCTTCTGCACCGCCGTCAACTCCGGCGCCTTACCCAACAAGGCCTTTAAGCTGGTCACCCGTTCCGCCACCGAAGAGATGGCATGGGCGTCCAGTTTCTCCAGTGGCACTCGCAGTACGCGCAACATCCGCGGAATGTCCAGATCGACCAGCACCGTCCCCTGAAAGAGCAGCACATTGCCATCCATAATCCCGCCGGTACCCGAAATTTTCCGCCCTTCCACCTCGATGTCGTTGCGCGGGCGAAACCGTGCGCTCACCCCCAGAAGCGATAAGCCAGCCGCCGCCGCTTCACAGATTCTCTGCGACAGCGAGGCCATATCGCCCTGGGGCAGCGCGTCCCGCCGACAAACCAGTTCCCAGCCTATCTGGGTGGGATCAAAAATCAGTGCACCGCCGCCGGTAAGACGACGCTGCACGGCGATCCCCTGCTCACGACAAAATTCCAGGTTGAGTTCCTGCTCCGGTGATTGGTGATAACCGACCAGCGCGGATTCCTCAAAGCGCAGGAAACGGAAAATGCTGGGAATCTGACCTTCGGACATTGCCAGGAGCAACGTCTTGTCTAAGGCCATATTTTCGTCGGCCGGGCGCAAGCCGGTATCGACCACAAGCCAGTCCTTAGCGTTACACGTTGTCATAACGCAAGCAACCGGACGAACGTGAAGCCCAGAAGAAACAATGCAGTCTCAGGCCGTAAACACAATCGGGATATCCCGCAGTTGTGTACGACGTTTCGGCGCGGCGGGGACATAATCCAGCGGCATAGTGGTCGTCTCGTCACCAAGTGCCAAGACTTCTTCACCGACAATCATGGAGCAGCAGGAAGGTGTCACAAAGACATCTCGTTCCAGGTGCTTGGCGAGGGCCAGCATGCCATCAGAGGGGAAGGCCACCCCGTTCAGTCCCGCCATGACCGCATAGGTATCGGTGATGGAACGATGCACGCCGGAAGGCCGCGCGCAGCCCAGCAATACTGGTGTTTCCGGCAACGCAGCCCGCGCATCCATAAAGAATTTACCGATTTCATCCGCCGCTGGCGTCGCGAAAGGCCGGCTCGAAGCGGCATATTGCGGCATGATCACCACCAGCACCAGGGCACTGGGCAGATGCCGCTGGATAATTTCGAGAGAGTTCCATTCACCAAGCAGCTCCCCGTAATGCAGCCCGATGACAATATGCGGCACCACTTTCATCCTGGTCGCCACCAAAGCTTCCAGCGCGGCCTCAAAATCATCCACCGAACGGCGCAAATGGTAAACCTGGTTGATGGTGTCCTGGGCACCGATCACATCCATCATGGCCACATCGACGCCCGCATCCTCCATCCCGCGCGCGAACTCCGGGGTGGCGATACCCGTATGCATGGCGATCTGTAAATTCGGATAGCGGTCCTTGATCTTGCGCACCGTCGGAAAATAGGGTTCATAGTGGACCACGTTCTGATGGTCCGAACCCCCTGAAAGCAGCAGCCCACGGCCCCCATCCAAAACGATCCGGTCTACCAGACAATCCAGTTCTTCCGGCGTGCGAACCGGAATCATCGGCTCCAGAATCTTCGCCTTACAGTGGTCACACTGCAACTTGCAGTCACCACCGGTGATGGAAACGGCCGGGAAAGCATTCTTCCCGCAGGCGGAAACTTCCGATGTTTCATGGTGCTTGAAAGAAGGCGTATAGAAATTGATACGACCCACCTGACTACCGGACAGACCGGACCACCGTTCGCGCATAGAGTCCACCAGATCCGCATTGAGAACCAGATCCTCCAAAGCCTCTACTTGCGCAACAGCGTTCAACCATGGGTTCATATGAATTTCCATCCTTATATGCAGAGAGAAAGCCGGACGGCCGCGAAATGCGGCCGTCTTCCTGAATCATGACGGATTGCGCAAATCAGCAGCCGCCAAAACCATCGGCCGTCATCTTTGCTTCAAATGCCGCCAAAGCATCGGCACCGGTCTTGAGTTCGCCGGCATCGCCTGCAAAATCAGCGGGCGTCAGCTTGGCAATCCAGCCGCTGCCATAGGGATCCTTGTTGATGAGGCCCGGCTCCTTGGCCACATCGTCATTGCTCGACACCACCGTACCGCTGACGGGACTCTTCAATGGGCCAACCCACTTGCCGGACTCCACCGTTGCTGCCGACTTGTCCTTCTTGATCTCCTTGCCAGCGCCCTTGGGCGTATAAGAAACGATCTGTCCAGCCAACGCACAGGCATAGGAGGTCATGCCGATGGTCACAGTGCCATCGTCTTCCTTGCGCAGCCACACGTTATTCTCGA
>JAKCBU010000206.1 GCA_021839095.1 Pseudomonadota bacterium
TGCTCGGCTACTTTGGCGAAAGCCTCTCCTCCCCCTGCGGCAATTGCGACAATTGCCTGCAGCCGCCGGCCACCTGGGATGCCACGGTGGCCGCACAGAAAGCCCTGTCTGCCATCCATCGCACCGGTCAGCGCTTTGGGGTGCAGTATCTGGTAGACGTGCTGCTGGCTCGGGAAGATCCACGCATTCAGCAACGGGGCCATGACCGGCTCAGCGTGTACGGTATTGGCAAAGAACTGTCTGCTAACGCGTGGCGCGCCCTGTTTCGCCACCTCTTGCTGCGCGGACTCGTGGAAGTGGATCATGACGGCCACGGCGGCATGCGCCTCAGCCCGTCCAGTCGCCCGCTCCTGCGCAGCGAAGAAAAGCTGACCCTGCGCCAGCATGAAAGCCCGGTCCCCAGGCAACGCGAACAACGCCCGGAGATTGCACCCCGCGACACCGCACTCTGGGAAGCCCTGCGCCAGCACCGCCGCGAACTGGCGCAGGCCCAGGGCGTGCCGCCCTATGTCATTTTTCACGACGCCACCCTCATGGAAATGCTCCAGCGACGCCCGCGTGACCTGGAAGCACTGGCTGCGCTCCCCGGCATCGGCGAGCGCAAACTGGCGGCTTACGGCACATCTTTTCTGAAGATACTGCATCGCGATCTGCCTTCCTGAGATCCTTGCGCAGATACGACGCGGAGATGACGGCTTGCCCTGCGCCGCAGCAGGCTGCATCATGAGGACATGACTCAGGATAGACCCATGAACCCGCAGAGCTTCGCCGTCACCGTCGAAAGCACCCTCGATGACCTGCAGAACCGAATAGAGGTCGCTGCTCCGGAAGTGGAGTGTGACCTCGTGGACAGCGTGCTCACCCTGCTCCTGCCCGACGACATTCAGATCATCATCAACCGTCAGGAGGCGGTGCAACAGATTTGGCTGGCGTGCAGCGATGGTCCGGCACGTTTTTCGCGGCAGGGCGACGCGTGGCAGGATAGCCGGACGGGGGAATCCCTGAAACAGGCCGTCGGCCGCCTGCTGAGCCTGCATCTCGGCCACCCCGTATCACTAGGTTGAGCACATGGCCTACTGGCTGATGAAGACCGAGCCCGATGCCTTTTCCCTGCAGGACTTGCAGCGACGCGGGCAGGAACCCTGGGACGGCATCCGCAATTATCAGGCCCGAAATTTCCTGCGTTGCATGCAGACCGGCGACGAAGTCTTCATTTACCATTCACGTGTACCGGTCCCGGGTATTGTCGGCACTGCCGAAGTCGTCTGTGCCGCTTATCCGGACCCTACCCAGTTTGACCCGCAGAGCAAATATTACGACCCGGCCTCCCATCCCGACCGGCCGCGCTGGGATCTGGTGGAAGTGGCCTATCGCCGAACCTTTGCCCACGGCATCGCGCTGGACATTCTTCGCACCGTCCCGGAGTTTTCTGACAGCCCGCTGATTCGCAAGGGGAATCGCCTGTCGATCTTGCCTATTACCAGCAGCCAGTGGCAGTATATCCTGCAGCGTGCCGGATAAACCGGTGCAGGGTGTAAGAGCGAACCAAGCCGATGGCGTGACCATCTTCTCCGATTTACCATATCATTTTTCATTTGACGGCGTGAGCCGATCTCTCTCATCCCGGAGTCCAGCATGACCTATCAACAACTCATAGAATTCCTCGACCGGCATTTGGGATACCCCTTCCTGCCGGATATGGGGCCGGATGCGGCGCTGCGTGCCGCGCAGCAGGGCGGGCTTGACGACGCGCTGACCACGGAGGTGCTGACCGCCCTCTATCAGGGCAACCAGTGCAAAAGCGTCGATGACCCCGTGGATCGCGCGCACAGCTTTGACGGACTTGCCCACCTGCGCCTGCGCAGCCAGGCCGATGACACGGATCCCGCCGTATTCCGCAAGGTTCTCAAACTTTCCCAGGAACTCGACAACGCGTTTGACCAGGAACTGATTCGCCAGCGTGACGCCGCGCTCAGCTAAAACGATGCAACACCCCGGCAACAGCCGCAAAGAGCGCAATGGGCAGGAGCGTGGCGGCTAGGGGCGGTATTCCGCCGGAGACACTGATATATCCCGACATCTCCGTGAGGAAATGAAATCCCAGTCCTAGCACCAGCCCCGCCATGACCCGCGCCGCCAGACCCCCACCCCGCGGATTGCGCGTCACAAACGGTACTGCCAGCAAAATCATCACCAGACCCACCCACGGATAACTCACCCGACGCCAGAACGCGAGGGCAAAGCGGTTCATGTTCAACGCCCCGCTCTGCAACGCCTGGTAACTTTCCCACAGTGTGAGCAGGGTCATGGTGCGTGTCGGATGTGCAAAACTGCTCAGGGTGGCCGGGTGCAGGGCTACCGGCCAAGGCGTCTCCGTAACGGCCGTCATCTGTATCTGGTCGGGCGTGATCCTAAACAGCCGGACATCGTGGAGATACCAGTGCCCCCCTTTGAATACGGCTTCAGCGGCCGTCGTGATGGCATTGATGCCCACCATACCCTGGCGCACGTCGGCGATGTGCAGGTTCTGCAGAATCTTCCCGCCATCGCCCACTGTGCCCACCTGGATTATCTGTGTTCCATAGCGCAGCCATAATCCCCGCAGCCCCATATTGTGGAAACCCGCTCCCGGCTCACCGGTATTGGCCCACATCGCCTCGGCGGCCGGCGCCGTCACCGGTATGACCCATTCTCCCAGCGCAAACATCAGGCCGGCACCCAACAGTCCGACCAGCAACAACGGCTGCTCCAGGCGCCAGACCGACCACCCCGACATGCGCAGAGCAATCACCTCGGAATGTCCGCTCAGGATACTCATCCAGACCAGGGCACCAAGCAGTAACGCCAGCGGGATCACATCGTACGCCACGTCAGGCAACTGCAAAGCGGCATAGGACAGCAGACGGGTCATAGACCAGACGCCGTGCCCGGGCCCGGAGGATTTGGCGATGAGTTGGGCGATATAGACCAGCGTCAGCAGCATGGCCAGCACAAGGCTGCTATACAGCAGCATGCCGCGAAACAGCAAACGGTCGGCGCGTTTCATGACGCAGACCGCCCCGACCAGGCGGGTAACATGGGCAGATCGCGGCTGCGCCGGAAAAAGGCATAGGCAGCTACCGCCAGAATCAGCAAGAGCACCCACAATAGTCCGGGGAAAACTGGCATGCCGCCATTCATCATATGCTCTTTGACGTAAACGACGATATTATTGACGGCCAGCAGAAACAGTATGCCCACCAGCATGCCCGCCGCCCGTCCGCCACCGCGGGGCTCACTGTAGGCCAGGGGGATGGCCAGCAAAGCCAACAATGGCAACGCCAGCGGCCAGAGCAGGCGCCACTCCAGCTCGGTGACGGCAAAGCGCATCCCGGTGCCGTGCAACTGCCGTACAAGCTGGGGCAAAGACGCGCTGCTCCAGTTGATGCCGCCGGGCTCGACGCCACCGGTGGTGTCCTGGTTGTCCAGCAATACCCGATAGCGTGCGAAGGAAAGGACTTTGAACCCGTCTTTTCCCGGCTGCCCCAGGTAACGTTGGCCATCCACCAGCACCAGGGTCAGTGCACCATCCTGAGCGGGCTTGACCTCGCCGTAAGCCGCTGTCGCCATATCCAGTTGCCCGCCCTGGGCAACGGACAAAAATATCTCCTGGAAGCGGTGACTGTTTTTACCGACGGCTTGCCCCACGTAAATAACCCTGCCACCAGGTAAATTCGTGAAACTACCGGGCTGCAGCATGGCCTCTGCCGCAGCATTGGCGAGGCGTACCGATTCGGACTGCAACTCGCGCTGCGCACCGGGCGCCCAGGAAAGGG
>JAKCBU010000207.1 GCA_021839095.1 Pseudomonadota bacterium
CACACGCTGCCGCGAGATATTCCGTATGTCCGGTAAAGGGAATCCCCGCGTCGTTGATGATGCCCTTGTGCACCGGGGCCGTCACCAGCGCATCCGCGGCACCTGCCCGTAGCAGGTGCATCGCCTTGTCGAGAGTAGCCAGTACCGCCGGCGCATTGGCCATATCCAGACGACCGGGCCGACAGGGCTGAGCCAGGGGCACATCCAGCACGTGCAACACGCCCCTTTCCAGCGTCGGCCAGGGATTGCCTTCCAGCCAGGGCTCCAGTCGCAGCGACAAGCCCAGAGTCAGGGCGCGGCTGCGCAGACAGTGCAGATCCCCGATGAGCAACACCCCTGAAGGCAGGGCATGGAAGGCCAGTTGCAAACAGATATCCGGACCGATACCCGCAGGTTCACCCACGGTCAGCAGCAAGCGTGGCTCCGTGATCATTCCTCAGCCTCCCCGGGCAGCACTTCCACCACCCCTTCCGGTCCTTCAATCCGCTGCGGAATACGCAAGACCCGCACCCGCAGGAGACGGTCACGAATATCCATGGTCAGCACGTCATCCACCTGCACCAGCGCCCCTGCTTTGGCGACCCGCCCGTTGATCTGCACACAACCGGCATCGCAGATTTCTTTGGCCAGACTGCGCCGCTTGATCAGACGTGACATCTTGAGGAAAAGGTCGATGCGCAAATGGCCTGCCAAGCTCAACGCCCTTGTCCGAGAATATCCGTAAATGCGTCTTCCAGGCGCGGCTCCTGCAGGTGCAGATCCACGATCTGGGCGGGCAGTGCCTGCAACCGTATCAGGACGTCCCCCAACGGG
The DNA here is from genome assembly GCA_021839095.1 of Pseudomonadota bacterium. The sequence goes on from JAKCBU010000207.1 coordinate 814, forward strand.
TTGCTCTGCGCGTCGATTCTGAGTACCCGGGTATTTTCTGCGGCACCCGTCAGCAGGTCTGCCAATTCGGGAGGAAGTGTGCCCGGATCGCGATCGAAAGTCACCGTCAGTACCCGCCAGCCGGTGCTACGCAGCAATTCATCCTTGTTGTCCAGGGCAACGAGTCGCCCCTGCTGGAGAATGGCGATTCGCTGACAGAGCTCTTCGGCCTCCTCCAGATAATGGGTAGTGAGGATGACCGTATGGCCTTCCTCATTATACCGCCGCATGAAACGCCAGAGTCCCTGCCGCAACTCCACATCCACCCCAGCGGTCGGCTCATCCAGCACCACCACCGGGGGCTTGTGTACCAAAGCCTGGGCGATGAGCACCCGCCGCTTCATGCCGCCGGACAAGGCGCGCAAATTGGTATCGGCCTTGTCCGTCAGATCCAGCTCCGCCATCAGTTCATCCAACCAGTCCTCATTATGACGCAGACCGAAATAACCGGATTGCATATGCAGGAATTCCCGCACGGTAAAAAACGGGTCATAGGCCAGTTCCTGCGGTACGACGCCCAACAACCGACGACTCCGGCGAAAATCCTGCTCCACGTCAAAGCCGAATATCTCCGCCACGCCGCTGGAACGGCGCACAGTCCCCGCCAGGATGTTGATCAACGAAGACTTGCCCGCACCATTGGGACCCAGCAGCCCAAAAAACTCTCCGGCATGCACATCCAGATCCACACCCGCCAGGGCCAGATGCCCGCTCCCGTAGATCTTGCGCAACCCGGCGATGTGAATGGCCAGGGAATCAATCATGGCAAAGGGGCAGAATATCCTGCAGACCGTACAAGCTTGCCAGCTCCCGCAGCTTGGGAGACGCCCCATGAATACGCAGCGGAACGCCCCGTCCGGTGGCCTGCTGAGTCCACTCCAACAGCACGGCGAGGGTGGCGCTGTCTGCCGCACCCAGCTCTGCGACGGAAATCTCCGTACAATCCCGACCATCCTTCGCCCATGAAAAGAACTGAAGGGCCTTATCCAATTGTGCCAGCCGCCAGTCCCCCCGGAGGAACAGCCAGCTAGCACCGTCGACCGTCCGCCGCTCCCAGGAGTTCGCTGCGCTCAAGCGGCTGCCGCCCTTTTGTCTGGCGCACCGTCTCCGCCATCCTTGGCCTTCATGTCCTGCAACAAGGCGGGGATCCCGCGGCTCGCGGCGATCTGGCCAAAGCTCTGCCGGTAGTTCAGCACCATGCTGACCCCGTCGATGTAGGTGTTGTAGATCCGCCAGGAGTTGTTGGTATAGAGCAGGGCGTAGATCACCGGAACATCCGGTCCACCGCCGTTCTGACGGATCACCATGTTCACCTGTGCCACCGGCGGATTCTGGGAGATCTGCTGGCTGCCGGTGATTCTTACGGTCTGTCCATGATAATGGTTGAGCGAATTGCTGTAGGTGCGCACCAGGAGATCCTTGAACAGCACCACAAACTCCTGCTGCTGCGCCGGGCTCATCTGCCGCCAGTATTGCGCCATCACATATTGCGACATGGTGGTAAAATCCATGTGCGGCAGGACGATATCGGCTACTTCCTTCTTCACGGACGGCGTGATGGGCTTGCCTTCGTTCGAGCGTAACACCCTCAGGACACTGTTGGTAAGCTGCTGAACGACCGTTACCGCCCCCTGGGTATCTTCGGCAGTAGCGGGAAGAGTCCAGGTCAACAGCACAAGAACCAGAGTAACAAGCGAAATTTGACGCATACAGAATCCTCCCTATTTACTTGCCCGAAGCCTTACTGAAGACCATCTGGCCGATAAGCTGATCGATATTGACAGCGCTTTGCGTCATGGTAATGGTACCGCCCGGCTGTAGATCCTGAGGCATGCCGCCCGGCTGAATAGAGACATACTGTTCGCCCAGAAGCCCCTCGGTGTAGATGGACGCCCCCGTATCCGTCGGCAACTTCACCTTCGGTTCGATCCGCATCGTCACCTTCGCCATGAAGGTCTTGGGGTTCATGCCGATGTGGGTCACCTCGCCAATGGTAACGCCGCCCAGTTTCACCGGGCTGCGCGGTTTCAGGCTACCGACATTGGAGAAATCCGCATGCAGGACATAACCGTCGTTGTAGGCGAAGCCAGAGAGGTTCCCCACGCGCAGTGCCAATACTACCAGAGCAGCGATACCGAGGAGCACGAAGATGCCCACCCACCAGTCTATCGCCCGTTTTTCCATGCGTCCTCTACCCCTCAGGTGAATAAAAAAGCCGTGAGAATGAAATCCAGCCCAAGCACCGCCAGTGACGCCGTCACCACGCTGATGGTTGTGGCATTACCCACGCCCTCTGCGGTGGGCTGCGCGGCGTAACCCTGCCAGGCGGCAATCCAGGTCACCACCAGCCCGAAGCAGAGGGCCTTGAACAGTCCGCTCAGGATGTCTCCGGAAAACGCTACGTTGGACTGCATCTGCGCCCAGAAAGTGCCACCGTCCACACCCAGCACCGGTACCGAAATGAGGTATCCGCCAAAAATGCCGACCAAGTCAAAAATAACGCAGAGGATTGGCACGACGATGATCCCGGCCCAAAGCCGGGGTGCCACGACCCAGGCGAGCGGATTGACTGCCATCATTTCCATGGCACTCAATTGCTCGGTCGCCTTCATGGAACTGATTTCGGCGGTCAGCGCCGAGCCCGCCCGCCCGGCGAAGAGCAACGCCGTGAGTACCGGCCCCAGTTCGCGCAGGAGCGACAGGGCGACCAGGGTGCCCAGCGCGGAGGTCGCGCCGAAACGCACCAGCGCATAATACCCCTGAAAACCCAGCACCATACCCGTGAAAAATGCGGCGACCATCATCAGCAGCAGCGACCGCACCCCAAAGCCGTATACCTGTTTGAGCAGTTGCTGAATGCTAAAATGACGGTTCACTACCGCAAACAGGCTCAGCAGCAAAAAGCGCGACGCGGTGCCCAGGTTGGGCACCGTGCGCAGGGTCCGCCG
>JAKCBU010000208.1 GCA_021839095.1 Pseudomonadota bacterium
TGGTCCGGGACCTTCGCCGCCGTGACCTCCACCGCCTCGACGACGCCTTGCAGATCGGTCGCCACATGGGCCTTCATCCCGAAGTACCACTGGTTACCCCTCTTCGTCGAGCTCATCTCCGGATTCCGGTTCTGGTCCCGATTTTTGGTGGAACTCGGCGCATGGATGTAGGAAGTGAATACGCGGCATCCGCTCCAATGGCATCGGTTTGCGCCCACGGCCACCACGAGGATAGTGCGGCTCAATCAAAGCCACCAGCCGTGCCCAGGGAACGACGGCATCCATCTCCGCCAGAAAGCGCTCCCGATTAGTCTGCTTCCGGCGACGGGAAAGATCCTGCTGTTCCGCAAAGGTCATCTGCCCCGACATGTCACTTTTCTCCAAATCCCTGACGCCAATCAGTATACCAGAGCCCTAGATCAGAAACTCCTTAATGCCTGTCCACCAATGAGAACGTAATCCACCCCGCAGGGGGTCGGCAAACTCACCAAGGCTGAATGTGGGAGTGCGGACACGATCACCCCCAGGGCCATCAAATGAACCCCGCCCAAGGACAGGAGCGTCACCGCGACGGAAGGGTAACCCTTGGCCAGGTTGCCGTGGACCAAGTTGATAATGAGGGTAAGTCCCGACTAAAACAACCAGTTAGTTGTGAGAGAGTTCATAGGCGCGAACAGAAACAAAGATTTGTCCGCTCCCCGCAGCTTCCCAGGCCGGGAGGGAAAGGTAGAGATGATCGATGGCGCGGTGTAGGATTTCCCGGCACACCAGATCAAGGAGGCAGGACATGACGGATCCATCCCAGCAGCCCGGGCCGCGGCCCTACCCCTGGCTCTTCGGCAACCTGCGTCAGCGCTGGCCTATTCTCGATTTTTATGAGCGCTTCGAGCAGATCGTCTCACTGGCATTGTCCTTCGTCCTGATCATGGTCATCCTCTTCAGCCTTTGGGGCCTAGTCCAGGACGTCTATGGGCTCATCTTCCATGGCGCGGTGTCCGTTGCGGGCCGGCACGCCATCACTGTCATCTTCGGCGATGTCCTGAGCCTGCTCATCGCCATGGAATTCAACCATACCATCTTTCACTCGATCGCCCACCGCGGCCAGATCGTGCGTGTCAAGACGGTGGTGCTCATCGCCATCCTTGCCGTGTCCCGTCTATTCATCATTCTGGAGACAGAGGTGGCCTCGCCCTTGCGAGTCCTCGCCTTTGCCGTTTCGGTGCTCTTCCTGGGGGTCGTCTATTACCTCATGGACAAGCGTGACCGTGCCCCGTTTTGGCCAAAGGAAACTCCCTCTGCTCCGGGCTGGCGCGGTCACGGCAAATCCCAGGGGCGTGATGACGATCCACGTCATTCCTGAACACGCCCGGGAGATGGATCTGTTCGCCCGGGAGGGCATTCGCGCCGAACCATGCGGCCGTATTCTCTGATGGCCTGCGCCTCCCGGCCAGCGCGCAGCTTTTCTCGGCCGGTCCAAATTCCCTTTCTACCGCCAGGAGGGTGATCTTCGCGCAGCACTGCTGCTCGGTCCTGCGACGGCCTGATATCGTTTCTTATCGTATCCTAAATCCTGCTGTAATTAATTGCGCATTCTGCTGATCGTGGGCACCCCCGAAGGGCGAACTTTCTGGCCGATTGTATTGTATGCCTGGGTGCCCTCGATGGGTCAACTGGGAGTGGTCGTGATGCCCAGGGGTGTGTTCACCGTTACGGTGTAACCGGCGCGCGGGATCAAGACGGATCGGTTGCCTGCGTGTCGTGATGGTCATGGTGACGGCGCAGGATTCCTGCGCCGGCACTGCGCATTTGTATCTGCATGTCCCTAGCAACAGGGCGAGAAACCGCCTCAACTACCGAAGATCCGTCAGTGCAAAAACGTATCCCATGGGAAAATCACCCCAGCCCACTCATCGCGCGACACTCAGGAGAGCAAGCTTCGACATCAATCGCGGAATTCGGGATAGGCGGGGAACTTGATGTGGTCAAACCGGTCTATCAAGATGAAAACGTTGGTTAAATCCGTAAGGAGGATATATGACTCGGCAACGCAAGTGGGGTTTGAAGTCGGCGTTGGTCCTGGCTGGCGCCTTGGCTTTTGCGGCGGCGGCGGGTGCGGAAGCGGCACCGTTACTCACGGTAAACGGACAGGCGCTACCCGTCCATGTGGTCAAGAAAACCATTCACATTCCGGGTGGGATCATGCAAATCGAATCGGTTTCTTACGGCAACGCCGGGCCGGGATCGGCGCCAGCAACGGTACAGGAGCAACAACTCAGCCCACAGCAAGCCAGAATGCTGATCGCGCAAATGATGGCTCCGTTGCAGCAGATGCAGGCCATGCAGGTCGCCATGGCGCAACAGATGGCGGCCTTTCAGCACGAGATGGCCGTTTCTTTTGGGGCGCCCATGGTAGCCCCCTTGGGTAATGCGCTGCCCATGAGGATATGGATGCGTTTGCCTGTGCAGACACCGCTGTTTGAGGCGGCACCCTCGTCGCCCATGAGGCCGGTACCCAGTACATCATTGCCAGGGCATGGTACTTATGCGGTATCCTTGCCTCACCCCGTTCCCACCAACCCCAAGATCCCCCTCTGATCGGTTTTGCGGGTAAGACGGCAGCGGAATCTGCTGTCGTCTTTTGCTGGTAAGCCCTTATGTCCTCAAGTTTTCTGGCGCCCCCAGGAAGATGTCAGACCAGGTAACTGTCGCCCGAGAAGCCCTTCCAGTCTCTCTATATCTGGCGCGTATAAGGTTTCCAGATACCGTCTTACAGCAGGATCCATACTCGGTTTGGCAGCGGCTTTCAGTATGAGATTCTGGTACAGCCACCACTGCAACTTACGCGGCATGAGGTGGTAACCTATCCAACGCGCCATAGGGCTCGATGCACAGCGTTGCGACCACTTTCCCCACCCGTAGGCGGCTGTAGGAAGGCGCAATCCCGAGACGCTGCAGGGTAGCCCGTAACGTAGCGCCTTTCATGGGACTGCCGTTGTCTGCATGCAGAATGCGGGGCCGGCCGATTCCTTCCTGCCACACGGCGTTCTGCACCAACTGTGCAGCGAACTCGGCCTTTTCGCTGCTATGCACTCCCATCCCACGATCTTGCGACTGTAGATATCGACGATCGGGTACAGGTAGTAAAAGGTCCCGGCGATGGCTCCGCGCAGATAGGTGATGTCCCAAGTCCAGACCTGTCCCGGCTGACAGGCCGCATGGCTCGTGGGCTTGTGGTGATGAATTGGCGCGCGCGCACGGCCTCGATGACGGAGCGCCCCATTGGCACGTAACACCCGATAGAAGATCGATTCTGAGGCCAGATAACGGTCCTGATCGGCCAAGCGCGGGACGATCTGACTGGGCGGCAAGTTGGCATACTCCGCCTGATGGCAGACAGCCAGTATTTCTCCTCGCTCGGCTTCGCTGCGACGGTTGCGTGGCGTTAGCCGCACGGCCATGGGTCGGCGATCTTGTGGCTGCTGCTGCCAGCGTTGCCAGGTGCGCTTGCTGATGCCCACGGTTTGGCACGCCATATCCACGCGCGCTCCTTGCTGGCAACACTGGGCGATCGGCGCCAAGGCATGACGGCGATCTGCGGCGCTGATCATTCGCCCTTGTCCCCCCAGATCGCCTCGGCTTTTTTTGCCAACACCAGCAAGGCTGCAGCTTCGGCCAAGGCCTTTTCCTTGCGCTGTAACTCCCGCTCCAGCGCGCGGAT
>JAKCBU010000209.1 GCA_021839095.1 Pseudomonadota bacterium
TTGGTGGAGGCAGCGGCGGCATTGCCATGGCCAACCGCGCCGCCCGCTATGGGGCAAGCACCGCGCTGGTCGCCGCCGGTCCGTTGGGCGGCACCTGTGTGAACGCAGGCTGCGTCCCCAAAAAAATCTACTGGAATGCGGCCCACCTTGCCGGGCAAATGAAGATGGCAGGAGAATATGGCTTCGATGCCATAGAACCGCGGTTCCACTGGGAACACCTGAAGCAGCAGCGTGCCGCCTACATCGGGCGGCTCAATGACCGATATGCCCAAGGCCTGGATGGTAACGGCGTCACCCTGATCCGCGGACATGCCCGTTTTTCCGGCGCGCATCAGGTCCGTGTGGATGACAACACACTAGAAGCCGAGCATATTCTGATCGCCACGGGCGGGCAGCCGGTCTGGCCCGACATTCCAGGTGCCGAACTGGGCATCACCTCGGACGGATTCTTCGCACTGGAATCGAGGCCCCGCTGTATTGCCGTGGTGGGCGCCGGTTATATCGCCGTGGAGCTCGCCGGGGCGCTCCACGCTCTCGGCAGTGACGTTTCCCTGGTCATGCGCCGCAGGCATTTCCTCAATGATTTCGATCCGATGCTGCGCGAGAGCCTGATGGACGCCATGCTCCGGCAAGGCATCAGCCTTCTTGCCCAGCGCCAGGTCGGGGAAGTGGAAAAACGCGCCGATGGCCTATGCCTGCATTTTCACGATGGCGACTGCCTCGGAGGGCTGGATGCCGTCATCTGGGCTATCGGCCGTCGTCCGAACAGCGCCGACCTTGGTCTGGAGCTCGCAAACATTACTGCCAATCCGCAGGGTTTTATCCCCGTGGATGCGTTCCAGAACACCGATGCACCGGGTGTCTACGCGGTCGGCGATGTCACCGCGGGCCCAGCCCTCACCCCGGTAGCCATCGCCGCCGGGCGCCGTCTCGCCGACCGCATTTTCGGCAACCAGACGGAGCGGCATCTTGACACCCGCGTGGTACCCACGGTGATCTTCAGTCATCCCCCCATCGCGACGGTCGGCCTCAGTGAGGCAGCCGCCCAGGAGCAATACGGAGAAGAGTCGGTCAAAGTCTACCAGACGACCTTCACCCCGATGCTCCGCGCTTTTGCGGCAGAACCGGAAAAAACGGCGATGAAGCTGGTCACGGTGGGCCGGGAGGAAAAGATCGTCGGTCTGCACGCCATCGGCGACGGCGTGGACGAAATGCTTCAGGGTTTTGCGGTAGCACTGCGCATGGGCGCGACCAAACAGGATTTTGATGACACCATTGCCATCCATCCCACCAGCGCCGAGGAATTCGTCACCATGCGCTGAAGGGCCGGAGCAAAGCCGCAGCTTACTTCTTGCTATGCAGCTGCCTGAGAGCTTCCGGTCCCACCGCTGTTCCACAACCGCACTGCGGGCAATCCGCAAGCAGCGGTACGACATTCCCCAGCACTTTTCGCACCTTTTCCATCCCCTCATACATAACCATGTCGATGGCCTCCATGGTAATGGGCTCCGCCGACTTGCCCGCCGCCGGATTAACCACCAGCGACAGGGGCGCGTAGCACAGGCCGATTTCCCGCGCCAATACCGCTTCTGGAGCCCCGGTCATCCCCACCACATCGCCACCGTCCCTTTCGATACGGCGGATTTCAGCAATGGTTTCCAGGCGTGGCCCCTGGGTAGCCGCATAGGTGCCGCCGTCGATAACGGCGATATCCGCAGATCCTGCCGCCTGCAGCAGGCGCTCACGTACCGGTTGACAATAGGGCGCAGAAAAGTCGATATGTACCACCATGCTCTCGCCGCCTTCAAAAAAGGTGCTGGGGCGCCCGCTGGTATAATCGATCAGTTGATCAGGCAGACAGAGAACACCTGGCCGCATGGCTGCCGTGATTCCGCCCACCGCCGCCACCGCAACGACATGTGTCACTCCGACATGATGCAGCGCCCAGATGTTGGCGCGATAATTGACCCGGTGCGGAGGAATGGTATGGCCATAGCCGTGTCGCGCGATGAAAACGACTTCCTGCCCACCCAGTTGGCCAAAGGTCAACGGGCCAGATGTCTCACCAAAGGGCGTACGGATTACCCGGCGGTGACGAATTTGCAAATTTTTGAGCCCGGTCAGACCACTGCCACCGATGATGCCCACCACACCCATCAGCCGTCCTCCGGCAAAACAAAAATACCCGGCGCATTCCGCCCCAGGCCGCGAGCATCCAGCCCGTAACCGAACACAAAGCGATCCGGCACTTCCAGTCCCACATAGTCCACCCGTACATCGATCGCGCGGGAACGGACTTTTCGCACCATCACCGCCGTATGAACAGCGGCAGCGCCCTCCGCCATGCAATATTCCTGCAAAGCTTGCAGGGTCACGCCCTCGTCAAGGATATCATCCACCAGTAAAACCACCGCACCTGCCAGTGATTCTTTGGGGCGCGTACGCCACTGCAAGGCACCGCCACTGGTTTCGGAACCATAGCGACCGACTTGTACACAATCGAGCACCAGGGGAAAACGCAGGTGCGGCATCAATTGGCCGACCACCACGATGGCACCCGTCAGTACGCAAAGCAATACCACCGGACGATGCGGCGTCAGATGTTCCATCTCTTCATTAATGGCAACGGCCATCCGCTGGATGGCCGTCTCCACCTCTTCCGCGCCAAACAAATGCTCAGCGGGCCCTAAATGGGTAGGTGTCATAATGGCACTAGTAGGTAAAGGTGACCACGTTGTCATCCATGGCCTGCTCGATGACATAAGCGCCACCGACGATGTCCTGGATTTCAGGAATCAGGTCTTCCTTGGTGCACTCCCACAACTCAAGGGTCGGGGTGCAGACAAAGAACTTCACGCCTGCCTCATGGGCATCCTTGATAAAGTCGTAGACACTCTTGGGGCTGCCCGGCATAACAAACATTTTCTCCGCAACCCCCTTCTTGGCCAGCTCGCCGGCGCGGGCGGTCAGTACAACTTCGACCTCAAAATCCATCGCGGCAGCCACCGTCGCCTGAAAAAAAGGCGCACCCAACTCCTGGGGGTTGGAAGGATCAGTGTTCACCATAACCATCAATAATTTATCAGCCATGCATATCTCCTTGTGAAATTCGGCCCGCCCATCATAGCCGTCCCGATCCGGCGCCGCGCCATGAAATGATTGATTACACCATAAAAAGTCGTAAGGCCCCCGCAGGGGTCCTTAGTGGTCGATTTCCTGCACCTCGACACGGCGCGCCCGGCTGGCCCGGATCAGAATATCCCGCTCCTCAGCCAACGCGCGCTTGGCTACCTGAATGGCTTCCAGCAGATCCTGGCGTTTGGACTCGACTAAGTCGCCGCCCACATCCATCAGATGTGCGGTTTTTTCCTGGATTTCGTCAATGAGCACGCCGATGCGTTCTTCCGCCAGAGACTCCATATTGCGCAGACGATCACGGCCTTTGTCGACCGCGCGCCGCAATTCCTGGCGCGTCTCTGCGCCGCTGGCCGGGGCCAGCAGCAGGGCACCAACGGCGCCAACCAGCACTCCGATAACAAAGCCTTCCGCATTCTTCATTGTGGTCTCCTCACTGTTTCCAGCTTAATGTTTCCGGGAAAAATAACGCCACCCTGTGCGTAGCGCATGATACCACAACCCCAGTTCACGAACCGGACGAACCAGGGTATCCGCAGTATCCATGATCTCCACACTCAGATATCTGAGTGTGGAGTC
>JAKCBU010000210.1 GCA_021839095.1 Pseudomonadota bacterium
TCTGCGCCTCCACCGGCAACACTTCGGCGGCAGCGGCGGCCTATGCGGCGCGGGCGGGAATGCGCGCTTTCGTGGTGATCCCGGAAGGCAAGATCGCCCTCGGCAAGCTCTCCCAGGCGATGATGCACGGTGCCCTGGTGTTGCAGATTCGCGGCAACTTCGACGCGGGCATGCAGATCGTCCAGGATGTCGCCGCCAATGCGCCCATCACGCTGGTGAACTCGGTGAATCCCTATCGCTTGCAGGGTCAGAAGACGGCGGCCTTCGAGATTATCGAGGCGCTGGGTGAGGCGCCTGATTATCATGCCTTGCCCGTGGGTAACGCCGGCAATATCACCGCCCACTGGATGGGTTACTGCGAGGCGACGGATGCGCGGAGCGATAAGTCGCAACCCCTGACCGCGGCCTGCAAATTCTGTGATGGCGCCTGCCCCTATGGTCACGGTAAGGCGGGCAAACGACCGAAGATGCTGGGCTTTCAGGCGGCGGGCAGCGCGCCTTTCGTTGTCGGGGATTATGTGCGGTGCCCCGAGACGGTCGCTACCGCCATCCGCATCGGTCATCCCATGTCCTGGGATCAGGCGCATCGGGTGCAGGCGGAAAGCGGCGGCTGGTTTGGCGCCCATAGTGATGCCGAGATCCTGGAGGCGCAGCGCTGGCTGGCGCGATACGAGGGGGTGTTCTGTGAGCCCGCCTCGGCGGCTTCGGTGGCGGGGGTGGTGGCCTCCGCCCGGGCGGGCAAGATCGAGGCTGGTGCGATGGTGGTCTGTACCCTCACCGGCCATGGTCTGAAAGATCCCGACACCGCCATCGCTCAAGGCGGCGAAGTGCTGACGGTGGAGGCCAGCCTGGAGGCCGTGCAACGCGCGATTCTGGATCGCTGATGGCCGATCTCTGTCTCTGGCTGTCGGGGTTGCGCGGCGTGCCGGAGGACGATCTGGGAGCGGTGCTGCCGCGTTACTGGGGGCGTGGACGGGTGGAGCGGTTAACGGCGGATTCCTCTCTGGAGGTGGCGGGGCATTTGCTGGGTTTCGGGGGCTTGTTGCCCGCCGCGGCATTGCTGGCGGAGTCCGAGGGTATAGCGACCGAAGGACACTGGGTCATCGCCCTGGAGCCGGTGGCGTTTCGCGGACAGGCGGGGCGTGCGGTGTTACAGCCCCTGCCGGGTCTGGATGAGGACCCGGCAGGGGCGCTTTTTGCGGCGGCGGTGGCGCATATGGCGGACGCGCCCTGGACTCTGCGCCGCGGCGCCCGGCGCTGGTATGTGCTGGCCACCGGCACGCCCGACCTGCGCTGCCCCGATCCCGAACGCGTCTGGGGCCGCGAACCCCTGGCCCTGCAAGCCACCGGTGCCGACGCCCGATGCTGGAATGCCTTCCTCAATGAGTTGCAGATGTTCCTCGCCGCGCATCCCGTCAATCAGGATGTCGATGCCAGCGGTCAGGAACCCTGGTGTCTGTTCTGGGCCTGGGGGGAGGGGCGCTTGCCTTCCGTGCAGCCCATCCCGAAGTGGCGGACCGTGGTGGCGGAGACGGACTACCTGCAGGCCGCGGCCCGTTGGCTCGGCCTGCCGCTGTCCTCTCCCAACGCGCTACGGGCCGCGACGCAGTTCCCCGACGATCTGCTCTGGGTCTGGTCCGGGGCGTGGCTCTATCCGGATACGGCAAAGTCCTTCGCGGCGCTGGTCCCGGCCCTGCAGTCCTTGTGGCGGAGTGGCGGACGGCTGGAGTGTCTGACGGGTATGCTTGCCAGCGGCGGTATAGAGCGTCTTACGCTTCGCCGTGCGGATCGCTGGCGTTTCTGGCGCAGACCGGCCCGGCCGGGCCATGCGCTGCCGGGCGTCTGGTAGATGGCCGCGGAAGCCGTGCGTATCGTCGATCGTCCTGTGGCGGCGGCGATATCGCGCGCGGCTTTGGAACTCGGGTACACCCCGCTCCAGGCCCGGATCATTGCCGGTAGATTGAGCGATGCCGATCTGGCGAAGCTGCCGGCATTGCTCAATCTGCAGTTGAACGCCCTCACGCCCCCGGATAGGCTGCCCGATATCGACATCGCTTCTGAATGCGCCGTTTCCGCCATAAAACAAGGGCTGCCCATCCTCTTGATTTCCGACTTCGACGCCGATGGCGCTTCAGCCCACGCGGTGCTGAAATTTGCGTTCCGGGACTATTTCGGCGTTCCGGAAGCGCGGATGCACAGCTATATCGGACATCGTCTGCGGGACGGCTACGGCGTCACCGAAACCCTGACGGACCGCATTATTGCGGAGGCCCCCCATCCCGCTTTGATGATTACCGCGGATCAGGGGAGCACCGATCATGAACGGATCGCCCGGTTGCGGGATCATGGTTTTACCGTCGTCGTCACGGATCATCACGGCGTGCCCGCGTCCGGGCCGCCACCCGCGGCCGTGGCTTGCGTCAATCCGGTGCGCGAGGACTCGGCGTTTCCCGATCCGTATATCGCCGGCGTGCATGTGGCGTGGCTGCTGTGCTGCGCGATCCGCCAGCGGCTGATCAGGGACGGCGCCCTGTCCGCCGATGCGCCCAAGCTCGGCGGTCTGCTGGATCTGGTCGCCCTGGGCACCATGGCCGATTGCGTCGATCTGGCGCGATCGACCAATAACAAGGCGATCATCGCTCGCGGCCTGGCGATCATGAACGCGCCGGTGCGACGGCCCGCCTGGCAGGCATTGTATGTTGCCACGAATTGCAAAGGCCCCATCACCGCCGCTACCCTGGCATTCAGTTTTGCGCCGCTCATCAACGCCCGCGGGCGCCTGGATTCCGCGCTGGGCAGCGTGGATCTGCTCATGAGTGATAGCGTCCCAGTGGCGGAAGGACTGGCGCTGCATTTCGTGGAACACAACACCGAACGGAAAGCGGTCCAGTCGAGCATGCTGCACAGAAGCACCGCACAGGCCGCACAACAGGTACGGGATGGTGCGGTGGCGATTACGATATTCGACCCGGAAGGCCATGCGGGTGTCCACGGTATTTGCGCGGCGCGACTGGCGGAGTCTTTCGGTAGACCGGTCGCCTATTTCTCGCCCAAAGCCGAGGGCGAACATATCACCGCCTCGCTGAGAACTGTGCACGGTTTCCATGTGCGGAATGCCCTGGCGGAAATCGCCGACCGTTATCCCGATGATTTTGTCGCCTGGGGCGGTCATGCGGGCGCTGGCGGGGTGACCTTGAAGCGCGATGGTCTGCAGCGCTTTGCAGAGGCGTGGGAGTCCATCGCGGCAGACGCGTTGCGTGACCGGAATGTCGGCCCCGAAATGGTCACTGACGGTGCGCTGGAGGTCATTCCCAGCTTCGCCGTTGTGGAAGAACTGGCTGCTTTAGAACCCTTTGGTCGCCAATGGGAGCCTCCCGTTTTCAGAAGCCACGGCCGGATTGAGCAGGTCCGCCCGGTGGGTGACGGCAGGCATCTGAAACTGATCGTGAAAATGGATGCGATGGACTACGACGCCATCTGGTTCGGCGCCGTGGAAAATGGCATCTGCCCGGTCGAGGTCGGACAGACGGTACTCATGGCGTATGAACTGGATGTGAATACGTTCCGGGATACGACTACCTTGCAATTGCGGATTCGGCATATGGCGTTGGTGGGTGAAGGGGTTTGATCGCCATCATCCAGGAAGACTCCAGGGCTGACCTCGTCACTTTCCATGACGGGATGCTCACTGAGTCGCATGCTCAGGG
>JAKCBU010000211.1 GCA_021839095.1 Pseudomonadota bacterium
CTTCCGATCTCTTTTATCTTTCCGCATTGCAGCATTGCCCCTATTTACCCGATCAGGAAGAATTGCTGGTTCTGAGTGATCCCCGGGAGAAAATAGGCGGTATGGAATACGACCAACTCCTGCAGAAGGGGTTCAGGCGTAACGGACCAGTCGCCTATCGACCCATGTGCCCTCAGTGTGATGCCTGTATCTCGGTGCGTATTCCCGTCGCCGATTTCCAGCCGAGCCGTAGTCAGCGCCGCACCTGGGCGCGGAATCGAGATGTCCGTCTGTGTGAGCAGAACCCGCGATGGGATGCCGCGCATGCCCGTCTCTTTGCCAGCTATCAGCGGTGGCGACACCCAGGGGGTGGTATGGACGAACAGGCGGATCGTCTGTACCGGGAGATGATCGTCGAAACCGGCGGTGTGGATGCTCGCCTCTTGGTGTTTGAGCAGGATGGGCGTCCGCTGGTGGTGGCGCTGGTGGATGTGCTGCGCAGTGGCGTGTCCGCGGTCTACACCTTTTACACGCCGGATTTACCGCAACACGGCCTAGGTATTTTTACCATTCTCAGTCAGATTGAATGGACACGGGAGCAGGGTTTGCCGTACCTCTATCTTGGCTATTGGGTCGCCAATAGCCGAAAAATGGACTATAAAAAGCACTTTCGGCCTCTGGAGGGTTTTGTGGCGGGGGACTGGCGCCTTCTGCCAGAGGCATGTAAACGCGAATGAACCACGCCGCACCGGACATGTTCAGCAGTTTCTCGCCGTGGACCATGGCGGGGGTCGTGGGCCTCTTGGGCAGTGCCTGGGCTTTGTCCGCCTGGCAGCGTCTCGGGATAGGCAAGGAACTACTTTGGTCCGCGGCTCGGGCGACCATCCAATTGGGGATCATGGGGCTTTTGTTGGGCTGGCTGTTCCACCAGCACCGATCGTTTTTGCTGGTGTTCTTCCTGGTGCTCATGATTCTGATGGCCGGTCTTTTCAACCGTAAACGTGGTGCCGGTGTCCCCCACGCCTACTGGATCGGGGTGGTCAGTATCACGGTGGCCACGGCCGTCACCCTGAGTTGGATGCTCATCGCCGGATTGGTTTTTTGGCGCGGCGAATCCCTGGTCCCCGTTGGCGGCATGATCATTGGCAATGCGATGAATGCGGTATCGCTGGCGCTCAATCGCCTGCGCAGCGAGGTGGATCAGCGCGAGGATATGTTACTGGCGATGCTGGCGCTCGGTGCCCAGCATCGCCAGGCCATGCGCAGTCTGTACGGTATGGTGGTCCGCAGTGCGTTGATCCCGACGATAGACAGCTTGAAGAGTGTTGGCATGATTCACATCCCGGGCATCACGGCAGGGATGATTCTAGCGGGCATGGCACCACTCGCCGCGGTATCCATGCAGTTGGTGGTGATGGTGATGCTGACCGCGTCGGTAACCTTGAGCGTCTCCACGGCGGTACTGCTCGCGGCACCGCGCGCCCTGACCTTTGCTCGGCATATTGAGGAGTGACATCCCGGTGACGGCTCTGTGCGGACGTTTTCGCGGCTTTTTGCCGGTGGTCGTCGATGTCGAAACGGCAGGTTTTGAACCTGACCGCCATGCCCTGCTGGAAATGGCCGCGATCATCATCGGTGGCGAGGTCGGGCAGTTGCGACCGATGACCACCCATCACTTTCATGTGCAGCCCTTTGCGGGCGCGGTGCTCGACCCGGCGGCCTTGGCCTTTACCGGCATTGATCCTTTTCAGCCGCTGCGCGGCGCGATCCCCGAAGAAGACGCCTTGCGCGGCATTTTCAGGCCGGTGCGTAGCGCCGTTAAAGCGGCGCATTGTCGACGCGCCATTCTCGTGGGTCACAATGCGGCCTTTGATCTGTCTTTCATCAAGGCGGCAGAAAAGCGGACGGGGGTGAAAAACAATCCGTTTCACCAGTTCAGCACCTTTGACACCGTCAGTCTGGCCGGTCTGGCCTATGGCGAGACGGTACTGGCCAAAGCCGCTCTGGCTGCTGGTCTGGATTGGGACCACGCACAAGCCCACTCCGCCCTCTATGACGCGCATCAGACGGCAGAATTATTCTGCCGGATTGTGAATCGCTTCGATCTCCATCGGGAGTACTTCTGAGTCACGGCCGTCACGATGTGTATCTGTTAGTATGCCCTGAGACACTTATTTGAATCGTTATGAGAGGATGCGTTTATGCCTTACCGCCTACGTATTGAACCCAGTGGCCATGAGCTGGATTGTGATAGCGATGAAACCATCCTGGAAGCCGCCTTACGGCATGGTTTTAACATCCCCTATAGTTGCCGCAATGGCACTTGCGCGACCTGTAAGGGACGCCTTCTCAATGGGACGGTGGATTATGGAGACACGGAAGAGAAAATTTTGTCCACCGCGGAGAGGAACGCGGGACTGGCACTCTTCTGTCAAGCCATTCCGCTGTCCGATGTGGCTATCGAAGTACGTGAGATCGGTGCAGCCAAAGATATCCAAATTAAAACCCTGCCATCACGGGTCTCTAAAGTAATGGATATGGCACCTGATGTGCGCGCCATTTTTCTGAAAATCCCCACTACTGAGCGTTTACAGTTTCTACCTGGGCAATATATCGACGTCCTTTTGAAAGAAGGGGGTCGACGGAGTTTCTCGCTGGCCAACGCCCCTGGTGATGACGCCTTGTTGGAACTGCACATTAAAAGGGTGCCGGGAGGGATGTTTACGGGTCATGTGTTCAGCACGTTGAAAGAGAAAGATATTTTTCGTTTCGAGGGACCGCTGGGTACCTTCTTTATCCGTCAGGAGTCCACCCGCCCTCTGCTTATGGTGGCCACGGGCACGGGCTTTGCGCCCATCAAGAGCATGCTGGAGTCGCTTTTTGCCCAGGGTTCCATACGCCCTGTCCATTTTTATTGGGGGGTACGTCATGCCGAGGATTTTTATTATCAGGATTTGCTGAATGAATGGCATTCGCGCTATGCCCACTTTCGGGTTATTCAGGTGGTATCCCGCCCAGAATCTTCATGGTCAGGAGCCACAGGCTATGTCACGGAACACATAATGCGTGACTTTCCGGATGTGAGCGCTTTTGATGCCTATATCTGTGGACATCCTGACATGGTGTTTTCTTTATCCGCCGCTTTACAGGAGGCAGGGCTGAGTCCGGAACATATCTTTGCGGATGCATTTGTATTTGCCAAAGCAAAAACAAGCTGACATAATCTTCGCGTTGGTGATTTTTCCACCAAGTCGACCTATTTATTCAGGAGTGAGCGAGTATGGAAGCGCAAGTCAAAAAACGTCACCGGCGTAGTGCAGAAGAGCGTTTGGCGGATTTGGAAGAGAAGCAACGTCAGACGGAAATGCGGCTACGTGAGCAGTTAGCTAAGATTGAACAGCAGAAGCGGACCCTGCAGGAAAACCCCCGCGCGCGTCGTGAGCGTGAGACCCAGCGACGGTCGTTGATGGATCGTATTTCTCGTTTGGTGCCTGAGTGGGAGCCTGCGCAAATTCTTGCCGCCGTCGCCGAAGTGCGCGATCGGGTGGGCGATAACCATCACCAGTTGGGTGAATTGGGAGCCCGCGGAAATGCGTTGATGCAGGAACTGAAGCCACGGCGTGGCCGGCGTCCCCGCTCTGCGATTTAAAGTCTGACCTGAGCGGATTGCCCGGGTACAAAGCCTCCGCAGGCGCACCGCTTCGGAGGTCTTTAGATCGGA
>JAKCBU010000212.1 GCA_021839095.1 Pseudomonadota bacterium
CGAGTTCACCATGCTCGAATGGTACGAGGCCTACGCCGACCACGTGCGCGCCATGGACCTCACCGAGACCCTGATCCGCGCCGCGGCGCAGGCGGCCCTGGGCACTACGGCGATAAGCTATCAGGGGCTGGAGATCGATCTCGGCAAACCCTTCCGCCGCTTGACGGTGACGGAGTCGGTGCGTGCCCATAACCCCGACCTGGCGGATGCCGATCTGCGGGACCCCGCGGTGCTGGCCGCCAAGCTCGCGCGGTTGCACCTGCCCTGTCAGCCCGCCTGGGGCTGGGGCAAGCGTCTCATCGAAATCTTCGAGAAGACGGTGGAAGGCCATCTCCAGCAGCCCACCTTCATCACCGAGTATCCCCTGGAAGTCAGTCCGCTGGCGCGCCGCAACGATCTCGACCCCGAGGTCACGGACCGCTTTGAGCTGATGGTCGCCGGCCGCGAGCTGGCCAACGGCTTCTCCGAGTTGAATGATCCCGAGGATCAGGCCGCCCGCTTCCGGGCGCAGGTCGCGGCCAAGGAGGCCGGGGACGAGGAGGCGATGTGCTTCGACGCCGACTATATCCGCGCGCTGGAATACGGTATGCCGCCGACGGCGGGGGTGGGACTGGGTATCGACCGTCTGGTCATGCTGCTCGCCGATCAGCCCAGCATTCGCGAGGTGATCCTCTTCCCTCACCTGCGACCGGAACAGTCATGAGGTTTTATGAGCTTTGGATCGGGCTGCGTTACACCCGCGCCAAGCGTCGCAATCACTTCATCTCCTTTATCACCGGCACGGCGATCATGGGTATGCTCATCGGCGTGGCGGCACTCATCGCGGTCATGGCGGTGATGAATGGCTTCGATCATACCCTGCGCGCGCGGATTCTGGCGGTGACCTCCGATGTGATCATTCAGGGCAACGGGGTGCCGGTGCTGGACTGGCCGACGGCGGTAAAACGCCTTTCAGTGCTGCCCGATGTGACGGGGGTGGCGCCCTACGTGCAGGCGCAGGCCATGCTCACCCACGACGGGCTGGTCAGCGGCGCGGTCATCGAGGGCATCGATCCGTCTTTGGAAGGGCGTGTCAACGAGCTGGGCAAGGACATGAAAGTAGGTCGGCTACAGTCCTTGCAAAACCATCCTTGGAGCATCATTCTTGGACGCGCGCTGGCGCGACAACTGGGCGTGACGGTGGGGGATAAGGTCACCCTGATTTCGCCGCAGGGGGGGGTGACCCCGCTGGGCGTGACCCCCGCCTTGCGCCAGTTCACGGTGGTCGGACTCTTTTCCGTCGGTATTTACGCCTACGACAGTGGCATGGCCTATATCAATCTGGGCGACGCGCAGCGGCTCTACGGGTTGAACCAGGGCGTGACGGGCCTGCGCATGCAGATCAAAGACCCTTTTGCCGCCCCGGCCTTCGCCGCCCATCTGCAACAGCGGCTCGGTGCCGCTTTTTATATCCAGGACTGGACCCAGACCCATGAGAACTTCTTCAAGGCCCTGAGCATGGAGAAACTGGTGATGTTTGTGATCCTGTCGCTCATCATCGCCGTCGCCGCTTTCAACATCGTGGCGACCCTGGTGATGGTGGTCACCGACAAGGAAACGGATATCGCCATTCTTCGCACCATCGGCGCCACGCCGCGCAGTATCATGCTGATTTTTATGGTGCAGGGCGGAATCATCGGGTTCTTTGGCACGCTGCTCGGCGTTCTCTCCGGGGTGTTGCTGGCCTTGAATATTCCCACGCTGGTCCCGGCTATCGAACAACTTATACATGTCCAGTTCATTTCACCGGAGGTTTATTCCATCAGCCAGTTGCCCTCCAAGCTGGAGCCCTGGGATGTGATCCATGTGGCCATTGCCGCGTTGATCATGAGTTGGCTGGCGACCTTGTATCCCTCTTGGCGCGCCTCGCGCGTCGCCCCTGCCGAGGCCCTGCGTTATGAGTGAGCAGAGCAGCGTTCTTTCCGTCGAGCATCTGCGGCAGAGCTTCGCCATTGGCCGCGAGCGTCTGGAGGTGATCCGCGACATCAACCTGCAGGTGCGCCGTGGCGAACGGCTGGCGATTGTCGGTGCTTCCGGGCAGGGCAAGAGCACGCTGATGCACCTCATGGGGGGGCTGGAACGCCCGTCGGGAGGCAAGGTGCAGATTCTCGGGCAGGAGGTCTACACACTCAGCGAATCGGCGCGCAGCCGTTTGCGTAACCAGAGTGTCGGCTTCGTGTATCAGCTACATCGTTTACTGCCCGAATTCACCGCGCTGGAGAATGTCCTGCTCCCCCTGTTGATACGCCGGGTGTCGCGCCGTTCGGTGGAACCCTGGGGCAAAGAAATCCTGACACGGGTCGGGCTGGGCGAACGCCTGGGTCACAAACCCGGCATGCTCTCCGGTGGCGAACGGCAGCGGGTCGCCCTGGCGCGCGCGCTGGTCACTCGCCCGGCGTTGCTTCTGGCCGATGAGCCCACGGGTAATCTGGACAGTGAATCGGCGGAGGGCGTCCATCAACTGATGCTCGATCTCAATCAGGAGTTGGGCACCGCACTGGTTATCGTCACCCATGAGCCGGCGCTGGCGGCACACATGGGGCGCGTGCTCCGGCTGCAAGATGGCATCTTGCAGCCTCTGCAAGCACTACACTAGAACCGGCGGCGGCGCAGATGACGGCGCCGCAGTCGCCATAATATCCAGAGCCGCCAGCCGTGGAGTATGCCAAAATACAGTATCAGGGCGAGTCCTCCACCGAGAATGAAGCTGCCTAGCCAAGTGAGCAGATAGGCATGCCAGAGGCGATCTCCCATGGCCAGTACGCTGATCCGGCCGTGGACCATCTCGTGGATGTCTCCATAATGAATGGTGATGGCCGGGGCCAGCCCCAACTGGTCGAGCAACCAGAACCCCAGCTCATAAGACGCGAAGAAAAAAGGCACGATGGTGAAAGGTCCCGTCACCACGAAGGGCATGACGACGCCGACGGGGATATAAGCGCGGCGCCAGAGACTGACCAGTAAGATACTGAGCACATGGCCAAAAAAAGGCAGGCTGCCGATGAAGGTGCCGATGGCTGCGCCACGCGCAACGTTGTGGCGATGGGGATGCCAGAGCACCGGACGGGCCAGATAATGGGTGAAACGTCCCAGGGGACGTTTACTGAGGATGTCCTCGCGGTTGGGAAGGCGACAAAATGCAGGTAGGCGCAATGCGATATTTCCTGGGTCATAATAGGGCTAGTGTAGCCAAGCCGTTGCCGTGGGCCAACTCCTGGCCGTCTTTACCGCTTGTGGTCATCGCCGCCGGACTGGGACTGGGATTTTTCCACAGTTTTCGGCAATTGCCCACCTTATGGATACCGCTTTCTCTGGCGTTTCTCGCGCTGCCGCTGATCTGGAAATGGCGGCCGGCTCTCCTGCTGACTGTGGCGGCGGCGGCTTTCGCCTGGGGCATCTGGCAAGCCGATCTGCGTCTCGCCGTACACTGGCCGGTGGGTCAGCACTTCAGGGTTGAGGGGCGTGTCGCCTCCATACCCCAATGGGGGGGCCGGGAATACCGCTTTCTGTTGACGCCGGAACGCTGGTCGCGGGGTATGCCCGCGGGCGATCGGCCTGCCACCCTCCTCATTCACGGTAACCTTCCGGAAGTTCCCGTGGTGGGTCAGCGCTGGCGCCTGGATCTGCATAGTGAAGCCCTGGCGAGTCT
>JAKCBU010000213.1 GCA_021839095.1 Pseudomonadota bacterium
TGCTGATCGTCTTTGGCATCGGCCAGATACTGGAAAGCATGGTGTTTACCCCTTATCTGGTGGGGGACCGCATCGGTCTGCACCCGGTCGCCGTCATTTTCGCCGTGCTGGCAGGCGGCGAACTTTTCGGCTTCAGCGGTCTGCTGCTTGCATTACCGGTTACCGCCGTCCTCATCGCCCTGCTCCGCCACTTTCACGGCTGGTATGTGCAGAGCCCTTATTATCTGGGTAAGGAATCATAACCCCATGGAAGAAGTTATCATCATTGGCGGGGGTATTTCGGGTCTCGCGACGGCGTATTTCCTGCGTAAACGAGGTTGGTCGCCCTTGCTGCTGGAGGCTGGCGCCGCGCCCGGCGGCAACCTGCAGAGCAGACAGGAAGATGGTTACCTGCGGGATATGGGACCCAACTCGCTGCTGCTCAAAGGCCGGATCGTCCCGGAATGGCTCCGCGAACTGCAATTGGAAGGAGACATCGTCGAAGCCAACCCGCTCGCCGGGCGCCGCTATGTCCTCAATCGCCACCGGCAACCCGTCGCACTGGGACCGGGTGTGCTATTCGGGGGTGGACTACTGAGTATACACGGTCGCCTGCGACTCTTCGGCGAGCCCTTCCGGCCACCGCATCGGACGCCGGATGGCGAGGAAAGCATCGCCGACTTCGTCCGGCGGCGTCTCGGAGAAGAGGCCCTCACCTGGCTGGTTGACCCTTTTGTTTCCGGCGTCTTCGCCGGCAATCCTGCACGCCTTTCGGTGCAGGCCACCCTTCCCCGCCTGGCCGCGCTGGAGCGGGATGGTGGCTCGCTCCTGCGCGGTGCGCTGCGTGCCCGGAAGAGGAAACTGCCCGGCACCCCCAAAACCCGCCTCGTGTCCTTTCGCGAAGGCCTGCAGGTCCTCCCTTTGCGGGTTGCAGGCACACTCGGCGATACGCTGCGCTGCGATACTCCGGTCGAGCAGTTGGCCTATAGCGGCGGCATGTGGCAGGTCGGCAGCCGCAACCAGACCTGGCAAAGCAAACGGCTCGTTCTCGCCCTGCCCGCAGGCGCCGCGGCCAGACTGCTCGCGCCAACGGACGCTGCGCTTGCCCTCGAACTGGACGCCATCCCTTATCCTGCCGTAGGCAGCCTGTCCATAGGTTTTCAGCGCCCACAGGTAGAGCATCCACTGAACGGCTTCGGCATGCTGATTCCGCGGGTCATGGGGCTGGAAACGCTGGGGGTGCTTTTCTCCTCCACCCTTTTTCCCGGGCGCGCACCGGCAGGGAAGGTACTGCTGACGGCCTTTATCGGTGGCAGTCAGAATGTCCTTGCCGGACGGGACGATGATGACCTGCTGGCAACGGTATTACGCGAAATCCGCCCACTGCTGGGGATCAGTGGCGATCCCGTTTTCAGTCGCTGCCGGGTCTGGCCGAAAGCCATCCCGCAATACGAAATCGGACACCTGGACCGGATGAAGCGGATCGATACCCTGAGTGCCGGACACCCCGGGCTGTACTTCCGTGCCAACTGGCAGGGGGGCGTCGCCTTGGGAGATTGTATCGAACAGGCTTGGGAGTTCAGCCAGGCTGCCAACTGGCAGCGTTGAAACCCGGGATATCAGTGTGCGGCGATCGGGGCGAGCGCTGATACCAGGGTATCCATGGCGGTATCCTGGGACTTCGCGACTTCCCTCGGCGTCGCCGTGGTATCGAACGCGGCAGTGGACTTGTACCGGGAGTCCGTGCTGACCCGGTCAAAACCACCCCGGAATCTATGTGCGTCCCCCACGATTTCCACGGGTGTCCCCACCCGCACCAACGCGGCGATCTGCTGTGCATCCCAGTTGGACAAGGCCACGCAGCCAGCCGTCCAGCGCCCGGGGAATACTTTGCTCTGTGGGTCGTCCGAAAATTGCGGACCCATGCCGTGAATGCCTATTTCCCCGCCCAGGGCGGTATTTTGCGGCGGCGTTTGCCCGGCGTCGATGGCATCGACAATGGCACGATATTGCGCCCTGTTGATAATGCCCTCCCGCAGTCCCCACTCCGCGTTCTCCCGGTTGGGGTAGGTCAAACCCATGAAGGGGCCGTAGCGTGTACCTCGACTGACCCAACCGATGCGATAACGCCCTACGGGGGTGACGTCATCTCCCCGCATCCGCTTGGGGGCCGCGCCATTGAAGCCGATGGCTACCGGGTAGGTCGCCAGTACGGTACCGCCCTTGTAGATTTTCAGGGAATGAGTAATGGTCGAAATGACGATATGCACCGACCGGACCACGTGCTCGGGCCTTGCCGGAGAGACCACGGGCGCCACCGGCTGAACGACCGGAGGGGGAATCCGTGCGGCATAGTAAGCTACCGAGTGTACCGGCGCGGTGGCCACAGGTGTCGTGGCGCAACCCGCCAATCCCAGAACACCCAGCACCGCCCCCGACAATTCCCATACCCCGAATTTGCGCATCACCCCACTTCTCCCCAAACACTCGTACTCACAGTGTTTCATAATATACCCGAAGTCTTGGAGCGAGGTCCATGATCTTCTGACAGATTTTTATTAGCCAACCTGCCCGTAGTCCACCCGGTTCCCCAGCCAGCGCTGCACTATGGCCTGCACCGCCTCGGGGTCTTCCTGCAGCAGGCGATCCGCCAATGCCGGAATCATGACCAGCAATGCTTCATCACGCAGAATATTCGCAACGCGCATCTGCAGGATGCCGGCCTGCCGCGTACCCAGGTATTCGCCCGGCCCGCGCAACTCCAGATCCTTGCGCGCAATGGCAAAACCGTCATAGGTTTCGCGCATCACCCGCAAACGCTCCCGCGCCCTGCCACTCAGGGGTGGATGATAGAGCAGAATACAACTGCTCCGCTGCGCGCCCCGCCCTACCCGGCCACGCAACTGATGCAATTGCGCCAGACCCAGACGTTCCGCATGTTCGATGATCATGAGACTGGCGCCAGGGACATCCACCCCCACCTCGATCACCGTCGTCGCCACCAGAATGCGTACCGCGCCTGACTGGAAAGCGGCCATCACCCCCGCCTTTTCTGCGCTGCGCATTCGCCCGTGTATCAGGCCGACGGCCACGCCCGGCAAGGCCGCCTGCAAATCCGCAACGCTCGCCTCCGCCGCCTGTAATTCGAGAATCTCCGACTCCTCAATCAGGGGACAAACCCAATAGATTTGCCGCCCCGCCTCCAGCATGTGTTGCATCCGGCCGATCAGTTCGGGCCGACGACTGTCAGGCATCACCAGGGTTTCCACGGGGGTGCGCCCCGGCGGCAGCGCGTCGATCACCGACACCTCCAGATCCGCATGCACCGTCATCGCCAGGGTTCGCGGAATCGGCGTGGCGGTCATTACCAGCAGGTGGGGCATGGCGCCCTTCTCCAGCAACTGACGGCGCTGCTCCACGCCAAAGCGGTGCTGCTCGTCGATGATGACCAATCCGAGACGTGCAAACGCCACTCCTTCCTGGAACAGCGACTGGGTGCCGATTACCAGCCTCAGGCTGCCACCAGCAAGCGCTTCCGCCGTCTCGCGACGGGCACGCGGTGAACGACTGCCCACCAGATAGCCCACCTCCAGGCCCAGCGGTTTCAGCCATTGCTGGAACCGCGCATGGAGCTGCTCCGCGAGAATCTCGGTCGGCGCCATCATCGCCACCTGATATCCCGCCT
>JAKCBU010000214.1 GCA_021839095.1 Pseudomonadota bacterium
ATCCGCCACAGTCAGCGGGATGGAGCCGATGGTTTGCGCCCCCCGCCCGGCCGTCACGAGGTGTTCCATGACTCCTTCCCCGTTCGGATGGCCTACCCAAGCGGCGCTGAAGAGATGACTGACGGCAAGACGCCGACAGGTTTCCCTGAGGAGATCTCGCTCGCTCCGCGCGCGCAAAAGGATGTCTCCCTCCGCCATGAGGGCCTGATACAGGGCGTTGAGCCGTTCCAGGGCCTCCCTGTGGCTGGTCTCTTCCGCGATCAGATGCAGCCGTTCCAAGGCGAGTCCCAAGACCGCGGTCAGATGCGCGAGAATCGCCTGCTGATCGGGGTGACCGAAAAAACCCCGCTCCCGGCTCAACAGCGCGAGAATGCTCCGTCTCCGTCCGCCAGAGTCCATCAAGGGGATGGCGGCGTTGGAATTCCAGCCAAAAGGCCGGGCCTGCTCCTGCCAAGGCCGCATGGAAGGATCACCGATCCAGTCCGAGGTGACTTGCACCCGCTCCGTTCGCCAGGCGCGTCCGGCAGGGCCCTGGCCCTGGGGCGTATCGTCCACACGGATCGTGATGGTCGCCAGATATTCGGCCATACCGGCCCCGGCCGTCGCCGTAACGATTATTTTTCCATCGCTGTCCGGATACCCGAGCCAGGCGCCGTCTATGCCGCCCTCCCGAGTGAGAAAGTCCATGATCCGTGGAACCATCACCGCTTCGGAGTCCGCGCCGACCAATATATGGTCCAGGTTCAAGAGCAGATCCCGGACGCCACTGGAGCCCTCGGCATAGCCTTCGAGCTGCCAGGCCAGATCTTGCAACAGACGCCCCACCAGCAAAGCGCGCAAGGGATGCCGATCCCTCGCGGCAATTTCGGGCCGTTCCACCTGCTCCAGCAAGTGCCGCCAATACAGCGTGTAGCTATCGGCCACCCAGGACGGCAGCACACCGTGGCGATAGTGGATCCGGCCGGCCCGATGGGCGTCCTCGCGCCAGGAGGTCTCCCGCCCCGGATTCAGAAGCAGACGCAAATGGCGCGCCTGCGCCGCGCGTAAATGCTGGTACTGCTCCTGGGAAAGCCGGCCCAACACCTGGGCACGTTCGGGAATAGCCTCCTGCCTCTGGTAAAAAGCCACCATGAATCCTTCGACCTCTGCCACCAGGCACTCGTGGTAACTGGCGAGAAGGTCGATGGAAGGTGTGGGATATTCAGCGGATAGCACGATTCACCTCTTATGGGCCACTGCAAGCCCGCCATGGCTGAAAGGGTTGCTCCTGGAAGCGCTTGACCGCGTGTCAGCCAAGGACGCTCCGGGGAGCCCGCCAGTGGCCAGGATACGAAATAAAAATCGTTTCGATGACGGGTCGGCGTTATGAAGCCCCAAGACACATATATGCGCTGATAAAAACACGAAGAAAGTGCCGTGTCTATTCCGACGGGAAGCATGGCCGGCATCGTGGACACATCCTGATGGATCCACCCAATCTTTCGCGGCAGGAAGGCGTACGACGCTTGGCCGGACGCGCCGGAGCATGGCGCTGGCTAGTCCGTACCCATCGATCAAAGTATACTGCTATCCCTTATCGGACTCTTCCCGTAAGGAATGATCATGTTTTTCTCTCCACAAGAAATCGCCGCGCTCATTCAGGAAGATCAACCTTTCCTGGACCTCACCACCCGGATGCTCGGCATTGGTGATCGAACATCGGTCATTCGCTTTGAATGCCGCCAGGCAATCACCATCGCCGGCACTGAACTCGCCGGGCAGATATTGACATCCTGCGGCCTCGTCGTCACCGAAAGCAAGCCGTCCGGTGCATCGGCCGTGGCGGGTACGATTCTGCTCGCGGCGCAAGGTCCGGCGCAGGCCGCCCATTCCGCCTGGAAAGTGGCGCAAAACGTGCTGGAATACGCCTGTGGTATCGCGACCCATGCGCGACAACTGGTGCAGGCGGCACAATGCATAAACCCGCGGGTGGCCGTTGTCGCCACCCGCAAGAGCACACCCGGGATCCGCCGCTTCGCGGTGATGGCCGCGCTCGCCGGGGGGGTGCTGCCCCATCGTTTGGGGCTCTCGGAAAGCATTCTGGTATTCGACCAGCATCTCGCATTTTTAGGGGGGTTGCAGCCTTTCCTGCAACGGTTGGCGCAGTATCAGGCGCTGGTGCCCGCCAAAAAGATCGTGGTGGAAATACAAAATACGGAGCACACCCTGACCGACGCGCTGACTTTGGCCCAAGCCGGTATTTCTGGTCTTCAATTTGATAAGGTGGCTCCCGCATCATTGACGGAAATGGCTGCGCAACTACGCGCCATTGCTCCTCAAATCACATTGTTTGCGGCGGGCGGGATCACCCTCGCCAATGTGCGGGCCTACGCGGCAAGCGGCATGGATGCCCTCGTGACCAGCGCCGTGTATCACGCCGAACCGGCGGATATTGGCGTAGAAATTCATCCCGCATAGCGACGGATAGGGAAAACCCCGTTTATCCCGCTTTGGCCACGGCGGCGCCCCCGCCGAGCAATACCCCGGAGGGCATCTGGAGCACTCGAATCCCCTGCTCGCGAACAAAACGCGCTTCGTTCCGGGTCAGCGGTGCCTCTATCAACGCCCAATGACGCTCCGATGAACGCTTCATGATCTGGCGGGCAAAATTGCGCTGCAACTGATCGTCGAAACGGCAGCCGACAAAAAGAAAATGGCGCCCCGTGCGGATTTGCTGGACGATCTCCGGGATGGGCGTCTGAATGTCGATTTCCGTCAGCACTTCCACAAAATCCGTATCGGAAACGAGGTAATTGTTGGCCGGACTTTGTGCGCCCCAGGGCTCATACAGTATCGTGTCCCACTGGGCGGCCGCCGCGGCCTCGACCGCCTGGCCCCCGGCATCCATATATCCCGTCCAGTGGCCGAAATGCTCGGTCTGACTGAGTCCCTGGATACGTCCCCAGTGTGTACCCTGCTCCGCCAACGCCTTGGCCATGCCGTTGTCGTACCAGAGATGGACGATCAGCGGAGGTTTCCGGGCGGCCAGTTCGCGCTGCAAAGGATGGAGCGGCGGGTCCCCGGCGAAGGTCTTGTCCATCATGCCCACGAGGGTCTTGCGGTGCTTGAAGTTCTCGATATATTGCGCCGCTCCGGTGAGATTCCGGCGGACCTTGTGCGGCACCGTCACCTGGCTGCTGAGCACTTCCGCCAAGGCCGGCAACGCGCTGGGCAGTGAGGCGCCCGCCTCCGGCAGCAGGCCGGGGCCGAGATACGGAATGATGCGCCCTTCCGCAAGACCGCTGAAGATTTCCGAAATATCTTTATCCATGATCTTTCTTCCTTATGTGGCGGGGGAAAGCACTGCCGCCTTCGCCTGCTCGATGGCCGCGGGCGCGAGGCGAAAGATGCCTCTTCCTCCGGAGAGCGCCTCATAGCCGTTGGCGGAATGTCGGCTCAGCGCGTTGAACCAGTCCTGGGGGCTGATACCGCTGGGACATTCACCGATTTCCCGCACACTGCCATCATTGGCAAAACGGGCATGGATGATAACGCGCGACGATTCCATCACATCCTCCTCATAAACCTGAAGAAAATCCCAAAAGTTCGATGGCGACATCTTCTTCACCGATCATGGCCTGACAGGCCAGACGGGATTTGCTG
>JAKCBU010000215.1 GCA_021839095.1 Pseudomonadota bacterium
GGACTGATGGCGGCGACGGCGGCTTCCACGGGGATATTCAGCACCTGTCCGGGATGGAGAACGGTGTGCCTGGTGAGATGGTTGGCGCGAGCCAGCGCGGAGACGCCAATACCCGCGCGCCGGGCGATTTGCCACAGGCTTTCGCCGGGCCGGACGGTAAGCCGCTGATGGCCGCGCGCCGCCGTATAGACCGGCGCCGCCCCGCCGCCCCGCACCATAAGCCGTTCACCGATCTGCAGGTCACGCGCGGAGCGCAGGTTGTTCCAGCGCATGAGGTCGCGGACGCTGACACCGGCCCGGCGCGCCAATTGCGAGAGGGTGTCGCCGGGCCGGACGGTGAGTCGGCTGCCACGCTGGGCATAGACCGCATTACGCAGCCCGCCGGCGCTACGGATCACCAAGCGCTGCCCGGCGCGCAGGTCGCGGGCGGAGCGGATGTGATTCCAGCGCTTGAGTTTGGAAGGGCTGACCCCGACCCGTTGCGCCAGACTCCAGAGCGTTTCACCCGAGTGTAGCGTCACGTGGCTGAACTGCGTTTGCCGCGGCGCGGCGACGGGTTGTGCGGCCGCTTCCTGAGGCATGGTCAAAAGCGCTGTTTTCAGCGTTTCAGCCTTATTTTTGGGAACCACCAGTTGGTAATCGGCGGGGGCGACGCCGTAGCTCAGGCCGGCATTGAGGTGTCGCAGTTCGCTGACCGGCATGTTCATGAGGTTTGCGGCCACATTGAGGGCCACAGATTTCGGGGTGGTCACCACCGCGATATGTGCCGCGTTGGGAATGGAGGGTAGGGAAACATGGTACGCCTTGGCGTTTTTGATGACCTGCGCCAGGGCGAGCAACTCGGCAACGTAGTTTTCCGTTTGCTCCGGGAGGTTGAGATCCCAGAAATCCGTGGGCCTGCCGACCGCGACATTTTGCTGGATGGCCGCGGAGACACTGCCTTGCCCGGCATTGTAGGCGGCGATGGCGAGGAGCCAGTTGCCGCCGAAGTAGTTGTAGAGGTAAGACAGATAATCGAGGGCTGCGTTCGTGGAGGCGGTGAGACTCAGGCGGGGATCACCGTAGCGGGTATTCTGCAGCCCGAAATTGCGTGCGGTACCCGGTACGAATTGCCAAAGACCCGCAGCGGCCGCCGGAGAATAGGCCCTGGGGTTATAACCGCTTTCTATGGCCGGTAACAGGGCCAATTCCATGGGCAGGCCGCGCTGCGCAACTGCGGTCACCACGTAATAGAGGAAAGGACGGGAGTTGTCGAGGATCTGCTCCAACTTGCCCTGGTGCTGCAAGAACCAGGTGCGCCACTTGTTGACTTCCACCCGCGAAACGTCGCTGAGGCGTAGGCCATCATCGATGTGCGCCCAGACGTTATCCGGTTCCGTTGGATCGCCAAACGCGCCTGATGCTTCAAACTGCTGCAGGGTGGCCGACAGACCACTGGATCTTCCCCCTTGGCCGGTAACGGGTACGCCATCTTGCATGCCCGTAGTCTGGCCTATGGCGTTGACCGTGCCAGGTATGCCCTGAAGACCACTTTGTTGCAGCCCTATGGCCTGACTATCCGCCCAGGCCATAGGAATGCCCCCTAGCGCCACCAGGGTGGCGATAGCGATAAATCGCTTTTTCATGCTGCTCCTTCCTGGCGGCTCGATCCGCAATGGGCGTCCCGCAGATGTAACCCCGCATAATAAGGACGCCATTATAAACATGGTGTTGGCATGGTGCTTGCTATCCTCACCCGGATGATAGGCAAAAGGAATGCCTTGAGTCAAACGCTGTTTGCCGGTCGGCGCGGGGCGGGATTCGCGGCGAAAGCCGGCGGCGCGCAGGATACCAGCGGGCCGAAGAGACTGTTACTATCCCACTTTTGACTGCCTCAGGTTGCGCACCATGTCCGTTCGTACCCGTTTCGCCCCCAGTCCCACCGGTTATCTGCATATTGGCGGGGTGCGTACCGCCCTTTACTCCTGGCTGCACGCGCGCCAGCAGGGGGGGAGCTTCGTGCTGCGCATCGAGGATACCGATGTGGAGCGTTCGACCCCGGAGGCGACGACCGCCATTCTGGAGGGAATGGCCTGGTTGGGATTGGACTGGGACGAAGGCCCGTTCTATCAGATGCGGCGCATGGACCGCTACCGGGAGGTACTGGCGCAGATGCTGGCGACGGGGACGGCCTACCATTGCTATTGCAGTCGTGAAGAAGTCGATGCCATGCGTGAGGACCAGCGGCGGCGCGGTGAAAAGCCGCGATATGACGGCCGTTGTCGACAACGCACGGCACCCCGTGAAGGAATCTCGCCGGTCATCCGTTTCCGGAGCCCGGACTGTGGCGAAACGGTGGTGGAAGACCTCATTCATGGAACCGTACGCTTTCAGAACAGCGAGTTGGATGACTTGATCATCGCGCGCTCCGACGGGACGCCGACCTACAACTTCTGCGTGGTGGTGGATGACTGGGATATGGCGATCACCCATGTGGTCCGCGGCGACGATCATCTCAATAATACGCCGCGGCAAATGCAGATTCTGCAGGCGCTCGGCGCCCGGGTGCCCGTTTATGCCCATGTGCCGATGATTCTCGGGCCGGACAAACAGAAGCTGTCCAAGCGCCACGGGGCGGTGAGCGTGCTGGAATACCGCGAGCAGGGCTTTCTGCCCGGCGCGCTGCTCAATTTTCTGGTGCGGCTGGGCTGGTCCCATGGCGATCAGGAAATCTTCACCCGCGAGGAAATGGTGGAATCTTTCCGCATCGAGGCGGTGAACAAGGCGGCATCGGCCTTCAACCCGGAGAAGCTGTTGTGGATCAATGCCCAGCATATGCAGCGGCTGACGCCGGAGGGGTTGGCGCAGCATCTGCTGCCTTACCTCAACGCCGTGGGTGTAACCGAGCCTTTGCTGGCGGCCGGGCCGGCCCTCCCGGCGGTGGTGGCGTTGTTGCAGGAGCGGTCCAAGACCCTGGTGGAGATGGCGGCGGCGGCGGCGATGTTTTATGTGGCGCCGGGGGCCGGTGCGCCCAAAGACGTGGAGAAGCATCTACACGGACAGGGCGCCTTGCTGGCGGCCGTGACCCAGGCACTGACGGTTTTACCGAACTGGGAGGTGGCGGCGATTCACAGCGTGATCCAGGAACTGGCAATGACCCATGCCGACGGCAAGATGGCCCAGGTCGCACAACCCCTGCGGGTGGCGGTGGCCGGGCGGGCGGTGTCGCCGCCTATCGATGCGACCTTGGCTTTATTGGGGAGGGAAGAAACATTGGCGCGTTTGCGGCGGGCCATCACCTGGATCTGACCGCCGCGCGCGCCACCTAGCGTTCCACTCCGGGCAATTCCCGATGGTCGGCGCGTTGTCGCCAGTACTCTGCCTGCCGCGCGGACTTGGGCTGGCCGAGAAGTCCGTGGGTATAGATGTCGGCCAGGCTGCGCATGGCCATCCGGTTGCCTTGTGCCGCCGATGCCCTGAACCAGTGCAAGGCCAACGTATCATTTTGCGGCAATCCCCAGGCACCGGTTTCGTAGCGTAGGGCGAGTTGATACTGAGCGACGCTGTCACCCGACCGGGCCCGCGCCTGGAGTTCTGGACCGCCTTGCCGGAATCCCTGCAAGGCATCTTCGCCCAGTTCGACGAAGATCGG
>JAKCBU010000216.1 GCA_021839095.1 Pseudomonadota bacterium
CAGAGGACTTCGTCCTCGATGGCAAAAGCGGTTTGCAAGGCCATATCCAGTTCCGCCGGGTCAGTCACTTTGCTGACGCCGAGGCTGGAGCCGCCGTGGTTCGGCTTGATGTACAGAGGCCAGCCGAAACGCGCACCGAGATCCGGGACACTGGCGCCGCGGCGCAGCAGGATGCCGTCGGTCACCGGCAACCCGGCCGCTCGCCAGAGTTGTTTGCAGCGCCATTTGTCCATGGCGAGGGCGGTGGCGAGCACTCCGCTACCGGTATAGGGGATCCCCTGAGTCTCCAGACAGGCTTGCAGCAGACCGTCTTCGCCCACGGCGCCATGGCAGACGTTGAAGGCGATCTCCGCCCGGCTGTCCACCACCTGTTGCTGAAGACGGGCGGGCTGGATGTCGATACCGACGGCATCCAGGCCCAAACCCTGTAATGCCCGCAAGACGGCACCGCCGCTGTCGAGAGAGACTTCACGCTCACCCGAGGGGCCCCCGTAGAGTACCGCTATGCGGGGTAGTTCAGACATCGGCCACCTCCCCAATGGTGCGCATCTCCGGCTGTAAATCCACGGCGAAGCGGCGGTGCACTTCGTGCCGCACGGTGGCGACCAGCGCTTCGATCTCTTCGGCGCGGGCGGTGCCGCGATTGATGATGAAGTTGGCGTGTTGGGTGCTGATTTCCGCGTCACCGAAGCGCATGCCCTTGAGTTCCGCCGCCTCGATGAGGCGGGCGGCGTGATCGCCCGGCGGATTGCGAAAGACGGAGCCGCAACTCGGCCATTCCAGAGGCTGAGTGGCGGCGCGGTGTTCCTGCCAGGCACGCAGGCGATGCATCACGCTGTCGCGGTCTGCCGGCGTCAGTCGCAATCCGGCGGCCACGAAACAGGCGTCGCCATGCCCGCGCACCTCGCGGTAACCGATCTGGAACGCTGTCCGGGACAGACGTTGCGACTGGCCGTCGGGATGGAGCACGTCGACCCACTCCACCAAACCCCAGGTATCCCCACCGTGGGCGCCGGCATTCATGGCGAGGCAGCCGCCCAGAGTGCCGGGAATGCCGGCGAGAAATTCGGCGCCGGACAGCCCCGCCTTCGCGGCGAAATGGGCGATTTTGACCGCGCCGGCACCCGCGCCGGCGCGAATCAGATCGGCCTCCGCGAGGGTGATTTCGTCCAGAGCGTTGCTGAGGCAGACCACGGTGCCGCGAATGCCGCCATCCCGGATCAACAGATTGCTGCCCAGTCCGATCCAGGTAATGGGCGCGATGGCGAAGCGGCGTAGAAAATCTTGCAAATCTTCCAGGGTGCCCGGCAGATAGAAGCGATCTGCCGAGCCGCCGACACGCCAACTGCAATGGCGACTCATCGGTTCGCCCAGGCGCAGACGGCCACCAATGAAGCCCGTCATGGCCGCCCCTCCGCGAAGACCTGGGGCCATCGTGCGGCAAGGCTGGCGATGCTGCCTGCCCCCAGCGTCAGCAGCACCGCGCCAGCGGGGAGTCGGGTGCGAATTTGCTGCGGCGCGTGGAGTAAGTCCGGCAGAAAGTGGGCGGAGACGCCCTGGGTCACCAGCGCTTCGGTGAGCGCCCTGCTGCTGACGTCGGGGAGGGGTTTTTCGCCGGCGCTGTAAATGTCCGTCAGAATCACCCGATCGGCGGCGGCCAGACTAGCGACGAAATCACCGAAAAGTGCCTGGGTGCGGCTGTAGCGATGCGGTTGGAAAGCCACCACCAACGGCCGCTCCGGCCACACGGCCCGGGCGGCGGCGATGGTGGCGGTGATTTCGCGCGGGTGGTGACCGTAATCGTCCACTATGGTGATCCCAGCAAAGTCGCCGACCAGTTCAAAGCGGCGGCCGACGCCGCGGAAATCCGCCAGGGCCGCGACGATGGTATGCTCCTGCACGCCGACCTTGCTGGCGATACCGATGGCGGCAAGGGCGTTGAGGACGTTGTGGTGACCGGGGATGCCCAATTCCACGTCCAGCCAGTGAACGGAGTCACCATCCACCCGCCGCCACACGGCGAAGCGGCTGCTCAGGCCCTGTACCCGCACGTCGCGCGCCTGTAAATCGGCCTCTTCTCCAAAACCGTAACGCAGCACCGGCGTGTGCAATTCGGGAATGAGCCCGGCGACCATCGGATCATCCGTGCAGAGAACGGCGAGACCGTAGAAAGGCAGGCGCTGGAGAAACTGCAGGAAGGCGCCGCGCAGATTATCGAGGCTGTCGCCGTAAGTCTCCATGTGATCGGCGTCGATGTTGGTGACGACCGCCATGACCGGTGACAGATAAAGAAAAGAGGCATCGGACTCGTCGGCCTCGGCCACCAGGTATTCGCCGCTGCCCAAGGCCGCGTGGCTGCCGACGCTCTTCAGGCGGCCACCGATGACGAAGGTGGGGTCGAGCCCGGCCGTACCGAGGATGCTGGCAACGAGACTGGTGGTGGTGGTTTTGCCGTGGGTGCCGGCAATGGCGATTCCCTGCTTGAAGCGCATTAATTCCGCCAGCATCTCGGCGCGGCGAATGACGGGGATACGCAGTTCGCGGGCGGCCTGCACCTCGGGATTGCTTTCGGGAATGGCCGAAGAAATGACCACCACATCGGCACCACGAACATTGGCGGCTTCATGACCGCTGAAAATCCGTGCACCCAAATCTGTCAGGCGCAGAGTGGAACCACCGAGGTGCAAATCGGAGCCGGAGACGGCGTAACCAAGATTGAGCAATACCTCGGCTATGCCGCGCATGCCGCTGCCGCCAATACCGACCATGTGGATTTGCCGTACCCAGTTACGCATCTTTGCCTCCCGCGCGGGTCATGCACGCCGCGGCGATCGCCGCGGCGGCATCACCTTTGTCCTGACGGCGTGCCGCCTCCGCCCATTGCAGGCGCAGTGCGGGGTTTTCCAGCAAGGGCGTGAGCACTTCGCGGAGCCGGACCCCATCCAGTCCTTCTTGACGCAGCATCCGCGCCGCGCCGGCTTCCTCCAGGAAACGGGCATTGGCGGCCTGATGGTCGTCCACGGCAAAGGGAAAGGGGATGAGGATGGCGCCCAGGCCGGCCGCCGCAAGTTCCGCGATGGTGGCGGCTCCGGCACGGCAGAGGGCGAGGTCGGCCCAACCCAGGGCCGCCGCCATATCGTCTATGAAGGGCTCTACGCGGGCGTCGATGTCCGCCTGCGCGTAGGCCGCCCGCGTGCTTTCCACATGATCCTTGCCGCTTTGGTGCCAGATGGCGGGGCGCTCGGCGGGGGGCATCCCGGCCAGTGCCGATATGCTGATTGCGTTGAGGATTTTAGCGCCTTGACTGCCGCCCATGATCAGCAGGCGTACCGGCCCCGTACGGCTGCCGAAGCGGTTCCGTGGTGCGGGGAGGGCACGAATGGTATCCCGTACCGGATTGCCTACCCATTCGCCGCGGGCCAGCCCCGCGCCGGGAAAACCGAGAAAAATACGCTGGGCCAGCGGAGCCAGCAGACGGTTGCTGAGGCCGGCGATCGCATTCTGCTCATGGAGACAAAGTGGTCGTCCGAGGCTCCATGCGGCGATACCGACGGGGGCCGCGACATAACCACCCATGCCCAGCACCGCGCTGCTCCGGGTCTGACGGAGTATCCGCCGCGCCCGT
>JAKCBU010000217.1 GCA_021839095.1 Pseudomonadota bacterium
GCCATACGCATGGCGCTCAAGGTCGATCCGGCCGAAGCCATCGGAGGTTGATCATGGCGGGCAAAGGCATACGCATCGAAGGATTGAAAAAACGCTACGGCAGCGGCGATACCGCCGTCGACGCCCTCAAGGGCGTGGACATGCACGTCGAGCCCGGCGAGGTAGTCGGACTGATCGGCCCCTCCGGCTCGGGCAAGAGCACCTTGCTCAAGTGCCTGGGCGCGGTGATCGACCCGACCGCCGGGCGCATGACCCTGGGCGACGAGGTGATCTACGACGCGGACTGGAAGGTGCGCGACCTGCGCGCCCTGCGCCGCGACAAGATCGGCTTCGTGTTCCAGGCGCCGTACCTGATTCCGTTTCTCGACGTGACCGACAACGTCGCGCTGCTGCCCATGCTCGCGGGGCGGCCGAATGCCGAGGCCCGCCAGCGCGCGCTCGAACTGCTCACCGCGCTGGACGTCCAGCACCGCGCGCGCGCCATGCCCTCGCAGTTGTCGGGCGGCGAGCAGCAGCGCGTGGCCATCGCCCGCGGTCTGGTCAACCACCCGCCGGTGATCCTCGCCGACGAACCCACCGCGCCGCTCGACTCGCAGCGCGCGATGGCGGTGATCCGCATCCTCAACGACATGGCGAAGAAGTACCAGACCGCGATCATCGTCGTCACCCACGACGAAAAAATCATCCCCACCTTCAAGCGCATCTATCACATCCGCGACGGCGTGACCCACGAAGAAGCGGGCGAAGGCCGCGACTTCGATTGATGGACACCGAGGAGATCCCGCGATGAAACAGCTGCCTGCCGATGTGCGCCCCTACCGGCGCACCCCCGAGTTCACCGAAGCGAGCATCCCGCCCGGGCCGGTGCGGTTTTACGTCGAATTCCACGCCGCCGCACCGCAAGCGGGCGACCCCCACGCCTGAAGGAACACCATCATGGAAAGTAAAGATTTGAAGCAGAACCCCCGGCCACGGCCTTTGCGAACCGTCGTCCTGTTGGCCCTCGCCATGGGGCTCGCTGGTTGCGCCGCCGGGCCAGATTTCCAGCGTCCGGCACCCCCCAAGGTTGCCGCCTACACCGCTGCTCCGCTTCCGCATCAGACGGCTTCTGCGGCCACCAACCTGGGATCGGCCCAGCGCCTCGACCCTGGCATGGTAGTTGATGCCCAGTGGTGGCGCAGCTTTCAATCCCCCGCCCTCGACCACTTCATCGACGAGGCGCTGCAGGGCAGCCCCTCCCTCGCCGCCGCCCGCGCCACCTTGCGCCAAGCGCAGGAGCTGTATGCCGCTCAGTCTGGATCGACACTGTATCCACAAGTGGACGCCGGGCTGAGTGCCGAACGTCAACGCTTCAATCCCATTGCCCTCGGGCAAAGCACGGGGGCACGCACCTTCAACTTGCTGAATGCCGGTGTTGGCGTCCGCTACAATCTTGACCTTGCCGGCGGCAACCGTCGGGCTCTGGAGGCCCTTGCCGCTAAGGCCGACTATCAGCGCTTTGAACTGGAAGCCGCGCGCTTGAGTCTGGCAGGCAACATCGCCGGCACCGCCATTACGCGCGCCCGGCTGGCTGCGCAGATCAAGGCCACCAGCGCCATACTGCGGGCGCAGGAAGAACAGATCGAACTCGCCCAGGGCCGCGTGCATCTCGGCCAGGCCTCACCGGACGAAGTGCTGTCCCTGACCACCCAGGCCGAGCAGACGCGCGCCAGCCTGCCCACCCTGCGCCAGCAGATGCAGCAGAGCGAGCATCTGCTTGCCGCGCTGGCTGGCCGCGCGCCGGGTGCGGGCGGCATTCCCGCCTTCACCCTGACGGATTTCACCCTGCCCAAGGCGCTTCCGCTGGTCGTGCCCTCCGAGCTGGTGCGCCACCGTCCGGACATCCAGGCGTCGGAAGCCTTGTTGCATGCGGCCAATGCCGACTACGGCGTGGCCGTGGCCAAGCTCTATCCCCAGATCAACCTCAGCGCGAACCTGAGCAGTCAGGCCCTCAGCAGCGCTGCCCTCTTCGGGCCGGGCTCCGCAGTGTGGAGCCTGCTCGGACAGCTCACCCAACCGCTGTTCCGTCCCGGGCTGGCGGCGGAAAAGCGTGCCGCCCTAGCTGCTTTCGACGCTGCCGCCGCAAACTACCAAAACGTCGTGCTGGAGGCCCTGCGCAACGTCGCCGACAGCCTGCGCGCGATGGATAACGACGCCCAGACCCTGGCCGCCCTGGCCGTTGCGGATCGGGCTGCCCAGGGTTCGCTGCATTCGGTCGAGCGGCAATATCAACTGGGCGCAGCCAGCTATCTGCAAGTCCTCGTCGCCCAGCAACAGGCACAGCAAACACGACTCGGATTGCTGGCAGCCCAAGCGCAACGCCTCAGCGATACCGTCGCCCTCTACCAGGCCATGGGCACCTGACAAGCCCCAGGCATCTGATAAGATGTCCGCCATGCCGCTCTCTACCCCCTCCCTGGAACTCCTGGAAACCTTTTGGGCCGTCGCCGAAACCGGCAGCGTCAGCGCAGCTGCCAAACGCCTGCATCGCAGCCAGCCCGCCATCAGCGAGCGCTTGCAGCGGCTGAACGACATCGTCGGTGAGGTGCTCTATCTGCCCCATGGTCGCGGTGTGCGCCTGACCGCTGCGGGTGAGGCGTATCTAGCCCCCGCGCGGCGTTTGCAGGAACTCAAGAACGAGGTGTCCGATCGGTTGTACCGGCGCTCGCACCTGCAGGAGGGGGTGCTGAAGATTGCCGCCACCAACACCATCGCCAATTATTTTTTACCCTCCCACCTGGTCGAGTTTCGTCGTCGCTATCCCGATATCGAAATCATCCTGAAAGGCGGCATCAGTGACTGGACCCAATATGCGCTGGGGGATTGGGACCTGCTCTTCATCGAGGAGGGGAGCGAGGACATCCCCCTACCCCGCTATTATCAGCGGCACCCGTGGCTGCAAGATGAGATTCTCACCATCTTTCCCCAGGATCATGCCTTGGCCAACCGGGAGACCATTGGCCTGGCAGACCTGCTGGCCTTTCCCATGGTCTGGCGGGAAGACCATTCCGGCGTGCGCGCGCGGGTACTGCAGGAGTTCACCCGCCAGGGCCTGGACGTGCCCATCCGCATCGAAGTCAATGGCGTCGAGGCCATGGGGAATGCAGTGGCAGCTGGTCTGGGCATCGGCTTCATTACCAGCACCGCGCTGCGCTATCGCCCCGATTGGGCGCTCTGCACCCGACGCCTCCCGGCTCCTCAAGGCATTCATTGGACCCTCTACCTCGCCGTTCCCGAAGCCCCCTACCGCTCCCACACCCTGAGCGCCTTTCTGCAACAGATTGGACTGGAAGCCCATGTGTCCCAAGGGGCCTGAAACCGATCTAGAACCCTTGCTGACAGAACTGCAGCACTGCCGGCTCTGTGCAGAGCATCTGCCCCAGGAACCACGCCCGGTCCTGCAGATCCACCCTCGCGCCCGAATCCTCATCGCCGCCCAGGCGCCGGGGCGACGCGCCCAGGCCAGCGGCTTACCTTTTGACGATCCCAGCGGTGATCGCCTGCGTGATTGGCTCGGGGTCAGTCGCAGCCAATTTTACGATCCCCAGTTCTTTGCCTTGGTACCCATGGGATTCTGCTAT
>JAKCBU010000218.1:0-2741 GCA_021839095.1 Pseudomonadota bacterium
CAGGGCCTGCCGTTCCTCGGCATCCGCGCTGGCCCACTGGGCATGATCGACCACCGCTGCCGGACCATCCTCCAGAATGCCGACCTGACGGGCGATAGTGGCCGCCGTCTGCGGATGATCGCCGGTAACCATGATCACTCGGATACCCGCGCTGCGGCAGGCAGCAATGGCGGCCGGTACGGCGGCACGCGGTGGATCCAGCAGCGCGACAACGCCCAACCAGGTCCAGCCACCCTCGTCCAGAGCCTCCCACTGCCCATCCACTGCGCTGGCCAGGGCAATGGTACGCATGCCGGCAGTCGCCATGTCCGCAATGACTTTGTGCCAATAGGCCGGAACGACTTCCGCCACCCCGCTTGCGGTCGCTATCCGCTGACAGCGCTGCAGGACCCATTCCGGGGCCCCTTTAATGGCGATGCCGTCGCTGTTGCGCGTCGCCATGAAGGGTTGCTCGTGGCTAAAAGGCCGGGCATCCACCCGCGGAGATCCCATCCGCAAAGCGTCGACGTCCGCACCATGCGTGCCCGCATAGCGGAGCAAGGCCTGCTCCAGAGGGTCACCAATACTGCTCTTATCGTTGCGCAGTTGGGCGTCATTACACAAAATCATGACTCGTAGGGCACGTTGCAGCAGGGCGGGGGAGTCATCGGCGAGGGCCAGGTCCTGCACGGTCATGCGATTTTCTGTCAGGGTGCCCGTTTTGTCGGTGCAAATGACGGTAACCGTGCCCAGGGTTTCCACTGCCGGTAACTGGCGGACGATGGCGCCCCGTCGCGCCATACGCTGCACCCCCAGCGCCAGGGTCACGCTGATTATCGCTGGTAATCCTTCGGGAATAATGGCTACCGCCAGACTGATGGCAGCGAGCAGGGCGAATTCCAGCGCCTCGCCTCGCCACCAGGCGATACCCGCCGCGATGGCTGCCAGAAGAACGACGGTGAAGGCGAGAGTCCGCGACAAGCGGCTGATGCGCTCCAGCAGAGGCGAGCGCATGGTCAGGGTAGTTCCCATAAGCTGATGGATACGGCCTATTTCGGTGGCGCTGCCGGTGGCGGTCACCTGGCCAACACCATCTCCCCCGGTCACCAGTGTTCCGGCCCGCAGCAGTAACTCGCCAGCGTCGCCGGAAGTGGTTTTATCCACAGGGACGGACTCCCCCGTCAGCAGAGATTCGTCCACACGCAGGGCATGCGCCTCCAGCAACCGCATGTCCGCGCTGATGCGTGCGCCATTTTCTACCCGCACCCAGTCGCCGGGCACCAGTGCTTCCGCGGGCAGATATTGCCAGGCGCCATCGCGACAGACCAACACCTGCGGGGCGAGAAACGATTGCAGTGTCTGCACCGCTTTCTCCGCGCGGTTCTCCTGAACAAAGCCGAGCATGGTGTTGATCAGGATCACCGCGCCGATAACCGCGCCGTCTACCAGATGTCCGAGCACCAGCGATAGGAGTGCGGCGGCCAGCAGAATTGCGATGAGGGTATTACGAAACTGCGCCAGCAGTTGTTGCCACCAGCGCGGCGCATGGGCCGTGGGCAGACGATTGAGCCCGTACTGTTGCCGCAACGCCGAGGCCGCGGCGCTGCTCAGACCGCATGCCATTGGATCATGCTCCGTGGCTCCATATTGATCCCTCCGGTCGCGCGAAAGCAAAAATTACGGTGGACTCAGTAGCTGCAAGGACCATTGGCCGTTTTCCCAGCGCCCGATTTGTGCGCCATCAGCACCCCAGGCACCCAGCACCATGCGCCATCCCTCCGAACCCTGCTCCCAAACGGGCCGATGGGTATGGCCGTGAATCAAAATGTCATAAGTAGCGCCACCCAGCGCGAAAGCACCCTCCCCGTGGAGGGCGGCGACGATGGTCTGCGGATTGGCATCGGTTATGGCTGGTGCCTTAGCCCGCGCTTCCCGGCTACTGCCGCGACGCAATCCGCGGGCGATACGCTGGAGCCAGGCATAAGGCAGGCGCCCCAGCGTCATGCGAGTCAGCGGATGGCGAATCACCCGGCGAAAGCGCTGGTAACGATGATCGTCGCTACACAGCAAGTCACCATGAGTCAGGAGGATACGTTGATCGCCCAATTGCAGCAGCGCCGGGTCGGGCAGAGCGATAATCCCGAACTGAGACAGAAAGGCGGCATCCAGGGCAAAGTCCCGGTTACCGACCATGAGGTACATTGTGGTGCCCTGCTTCTGCAGATCATGGAGCAGGGCAAGGATTTCCGCATAAGGAGCGTCCACCGCCTGATCCCGATGCGCCCAGTAGTCAAACAGATCGCCCAGAATGAAAACAGCCCGCGCGGCCCGGCCCTCGTGCAAACAAAAATGGCGGAACAGGGCAGTCAGTGCGGGCTGTGCGGAGCAGAGGTGCAGGTCAGAGATAAACAACACGGGGCCATTACCAAGGTCTGCACCCTGCACCACCATAGACTCAGGCCGCAGACTGACGCTCGCCCTTGTCGATGGAGACGGTTTCCTTGGGCACGTCCTGGTGCATGCCCTTGTTACCGGTTGGGGTCTTGGCGATATCGTCCACCACATCCATCCCGCCGATGACCTTACCAAAAACGGCATAACCCCAGCCCGATCCGGAGGCAGTCTTAAAGTTGAGGAAATCATTGTCTGTCAGATTGATGAAAAACTGCGCGGTGGCGGAGTGGGGATCATTGGTCCGCGCCATGGCGAGAGTGCCCCGCGCATTCTTCAGACCATTCTCCGCCTCGTTGGCGATGGGCGCA
>JAKCBU010000218.1:2751-3611 GCA_021839095.1 Pseudomonadota bacterium
GGACAGCTTTCTGCTGCATATCCGCCGTAAAACCCCCGCCCTGAATCATGAAGCCCGGTATCACGCGATGAAAGATGGTGCCGTCAAAAAAGCC
Organism: Pseudomonadota bacterium; assembly: GCA_021839095.1. The sequence continues at coordinate 2,846 of JAKCBU010000218.1, forward strand.
CTCATCGACATACTTCAGAAAATTCTCGACGGTGTTGGGCGCCTTGTCGACGTCCAGCTCAATGACGATATCACCCTTGTTGCTGTGCAGCACTACTTGCGGATTTGCCATGAACACTCCTCAGAATTCAGGGCACCAGCGCCCTGCTAGAAAAATTCACCACTCAGGCCAGTGGCGACGAAGGCCAAGAGTAAAGCGACAGAGCGGGCCTTGTCGATACCCGGCATAAGCGTTAATCACTTTTTTCGAGGACCTCGCAGAGCAGGGTGCCCTGCGCCAGGGTCGCGGTAACCTGTGCATGCACCTCGACAGAGGGGCTGCCAAAAATGACCTTGCCGGACTCGTCGCGAAGGACGGCAAAACCGCGTTGCAGCACGGCCAAGGGGTCCAGCAGGCGTAAGGCTGCTACCTGCTGCTGTTGTTGCGCCGCAGCGCTGGCCAAGGACTTATCTATCGCCAGAATCAGCGCTACGCGCCGGGTTTTCAGCATCTCATTCAGCAGTTGCAAGCGCTGGCGCGGGTCTTGCCGCAAACGTCGCGCCTGGAGCACCTGCAGTCGTCCGCCCCATACGGACTGCTGACGCTGCATGGCCTGCCGCAAGGCGCCACGCGCCAGACGCAAACGGTGCTCGGCATCCCGCACCCGCTCGCCGGGATGACGAAGGCGCAGCCGCAAGTAGTCGAGACGCTGGGTCGCGTCCCGTAGCGTGCGCTGCATGGACTGTTCCAGTTGTCGCCGTTGTGTCTGCACCCGCGGCAACCACTC
>JAKCBU010000219.1 GCA_021839095.1 Pseudomonadota bacterium
GCTGGCGGGGCAGGTGGTGGCTGCTGCCGTCATCCTGCGCGCGCCCCTGCAGGGTCTGGATGATTCCAAGAAAATGACGGCGATGGCACGGACGCATTGGGCCGCCCGTATTCGTGCGGAGGCGTTGGCCTGGTCGGTGAGCCGGGCTGCCGTCTGGGAGATTGAGCGCTACAATATTTTGCAGGCCAGCCTGCGCGCCATGGCGCGCGCGATCGCGGCTCTGCCCCGGCGGCCCCAACGTATTCTGGTGGACGGGAATCAGGCGCCGCCTGGTTTCCAGGTGGAGACTTTGGTCGGTGGCGACGGTCGGGTGGATGCCATCGCTGCCGCGGGTATTCTGGCCAAGGTGGCACGAGATGAGGAGATGCGGTTGCTCGACAGATATTACCCCGAGTATGGATTGGCACGACACATGGGTTACGGCACCGTCGCGCATCAACTGGCGCTCCGCCGCTGGGGACCGTGTCCGTTGCACCGCCGTGGCTTCGGTCCGGTGGACCACGCCTGGGAGGAATGGCAGTGAGCACTCCCCAGTTTGTCCATTTGCATGTGCATTCCGAGTACTCCCTGGAGGACGGGATCATTCCGGTCAAGGCACTGGCCAGGCGCTGCGCCGAGCGGGATATGCCGGCGGTGGCCATCACCGACCACGGTAATCTCTTCGCGCTGGTAAAATTTTACAACGCGGCCCGGGGACAGGGTGTCAAACCGGTGATCGGCAGTGAAATCTGGATTCATGATCCCGTGGAACCGGAGCGTCCGGCCAGCCTGGTGCTGCTTTGCATGAATAAAGTCGGCTATGGCAATCTCAGTCGTCTGCTGAGCCGGGCCTACCTGGAAGGCAATCGAGGCGGGCGTCCGCAGATCGATGCGGCATGGCTGGAAGGGCGGAGTGACGGCCTCATCGCCCTGTCGGCAGCCGGACAGGGCGAAATCGGGCGCGCTCTTCCGCGCGACCCGGAACAGGCCGAAAAGCGCGCGCGGGTGTATGCCGAACTCTTTCCCGAACGCTTTTATCTGGAGATCCAACGCAATGGCGAGACGGACCAGGAAGCGCTGGTACGGGCCACGGTGGCGCTCGCGAGCAGGCTGGGGTTGCCGCTCGTAGCCACCAATAACGCTCACTTTCTCGACGCGGAGGATTTTGCGGCTTTCGATGCGCGGCAGTGCATCGCGGCGGGCTATACCCTCGACGATGCGCGGCGTCCGCGCCGTTTTACGCCGGAGCACCGGTTGCCGGACCCGCAGGAAATGCGATTGCGCTTCGAGGATTTGCCGGAGGCCTGCGAAAACACCGTGGAGATCGCTCGCCGTTGCAACCTGGAACTGATACTTGACCAATATGCCCTTCCGGATTATCCCATCCCCGCGGGCCAGTCCGTGGATGATTATCTGCACGAAGCGGCCCAGCAGGGCCTCCACGCGCGTTTGCGGGAGTTGAACATCAGCGGGAAGGCGGCGTTGCCTTATCAGGAACGGCTCTTGCGCGAGGTGAGGGTCATCCAGCAAATGGGCTTTCCCGGTTACTTCCTCATCGTTGCCGACTTTATCCAGTGGGCTAAAAACAATGGTGTTCCCGTAGGTCCCGGGCGCGGTTCCGGCGCCGGATCATTGGTGGCCTATGCACTGCGCATCACCGATCTCGATCCCATTGGCAATGGCCTGCTGTTTGAGCGCTTCCTGAATCCTGAGCGGGTTTCCATGCCCGACTTCGATGTGGATTTCTGCATGGATCAGCGGGACCGCGTGATTCAATATGTGGCGGACAAATACGGGCGGGACCGGGTCGGGCAGATCATCACCTTCGGAACCATGAAAGCGCGCGCGGTGGTGCGTGACGTGGGACGGGTGCTGGGTTTGCCTTATGGTTTCGTGGATCAGTTGGCCAAGCTGGTGCCTGGCGATCTGGGTATGACTCTGGCCAAAGCCCTGGAAGAGTCCGAAGAACTGCGGCGGCGGCAGACCGAAGAAGATGACGTCCGGGAGTTGCTGGATATCGCCCTGCGTCTTGAAGGCTTGCCGCGTCATGCCTCCACCCATGCCGGGGGGGTGGTGATTTCACCGGAACCTCTGGCCGATCGTCTCCCGCTCTTCAGTGACGGTTCCGAAGGCGGCGGCAATGTCACCCAGCTGGATAAAGATGACGTGGAGAAGATGGGGCTGGTGAAGTTTGATTTCCTTGGGTTGCGGACCCTGACCATCATCGATATGGCGGTCAAACTGATCAATGCGGACGCCGCAGCCTGTGGACGGGAGCCCTTGAACATTCAGCGCTTGCCTTTGAACGACCCGGCCACGTTCACGTTGCTGAAATCCACGGAGACGGCGGCGGTCTTCCAGCTGGAATCCTCGGGAATGCGCGATCTGGTGCGCCGTCTGCAACCGGATACATTCGAGGATATTGTCGCCCTCGTGGCACTATTCCGGCCCGGACCCCTGCAATCGGGTATGGTGGACGACTTCATCGCCCGCAAACACGGCAAGGCGCAGGTGACCGTTCTCCACCCGGATCTGGCACCGATTCTGGAGGAAACCTACGGGGTGATCGTCTACCAGGAGCAGGTGATGCAGGCCGCGCAGGTGCTGGCGGGCTATTCCCTGGGGAGCGCCGATCTGCTGCGTCGGGCCATGGGCAAGAAAAAACCGGAAGAAATGGCCAAGCAACGGGCGATTTTTCTGGCCGGCGCCCGCAAAAACGGGCTGGCGGAAGAGCAAGCCGGGGCTATCTTCGATCTTATGGAGAAGTTTGCGGAATATGGCTTCAACAAATCCCATTCGGCGGCCTATGCCCTGGTGTCCTATCAGACGGCTTATCTGAAGGCCCACTACCCCCAGTTTTTCATGGCGGCGGTGCTCACCGCCGATATGGACCATACCGACAAGGTGGTGGCGATGATCGCCGAGTGCACGCGGATGGGTTTGCACATCGCTCCGCCCAGCATCCAGAGGAGCGCTCTGGAATTCCGGCCGGAGGGTGAGCGTGATATCCGCTTTGGGCTCGGGGCTGTCAAGGGACTTGGACGCGCGGCTGTTCACGCCATGCTCAGCGCCCGGGAAGAGGGATCCTTTGAAGGTCTTTTCGATTTGCTCTGCCGGGTAGACGCGCAGAAAATCAACCGGCGCGCCCTGGACGCCTTGATTCGCGCGGGGGCCATGGATGACTGGGGCACGTCGAGAGCCAGTCTGGCCGCCTCGGTGGACAGTTGCATCGAGGCGGCGGCGCAGTTCCAGAATGGCCAGACGAGCCAGCAGGAGTCGCTATTCAGTGGACAGGAGGCGTTGCCGGTGGCCCCGCCGCTGGTGCTTTGCGAACCCTGGAGCCTTGCTGAAACCTTGCGTCAGGAACGGGAAACCCTGGGTTTCTACCTGAGTGGTCACCCCATGGATAGTCTGCGGGATGACCTGGCAGCGCTGGGGGCTGTGCCTCTGGCGGGCATCCGTGCCGGAACCACCGTGCTGGTGGCTGGGCTGGTGGTGGCACGGCGCAGCACTCGGACCAAGCGCGGCGACCGTATTTATTTTTTGACCCTGGACGATGGTCTGGGCCGCTTGGAAGTGGTGGTTTTTGCGGAGGTCTGGGCACAAGCGGGTAAAGTTGGCGAGGGCG